>DUNJ01000154.1 GCA_012839395.1 Tepidimicrobium sp. | reverse complement strand
CCAATCGATATTTTTATAAACTTCCTGTTATTCTATATATACCCACTATTTTCTTTAATATTATATTAATAAAAATTTTCCTCAATCACTTAACATCCATAGGAATCAATTAAGGGATTTAACAATCAGCTTATAGGATAGGTCCATTGCTCTCTCCATATCGATATGGGGGTAATGCTCCTTTATATTTATATATCCGACAAAGCTGGATATGGCACTCTTGATTACCATCCTCCTATAATATATATCCTCCTCTATGCTTATAACCCCTTCCTCAAACCCCATTTCCAACAATTTGTCTATTTCTTTCTCTATTTTACGTATATATTGGGAGGCATCCTGCTTTTGTTCCAATAGGTATTCATAGAACTCCTGAAAACCACCTGCAGATAATAACATATTTATAGTGCAAAATTTGCTCTGCAAATTCTCTGCAACGATATTTAATATTTCGTAGTATCTATCTTTAAAACCATTCTTCAAGGATATCCTATCTATAGCATATTCTATCTCCTTGTCTATATTGTATAAAATAGCTTTTGAAATAGCCTCTTCCTTTGTATCAAAATAATCGTATATCGTACCCTTGCCTACATTAGCTGATCTAGCGATTTCTGAAACCGTAATAGAATAGACATTGGAACCATTCTTTATAAGGGTTATTATCCCATCAAATATGGCTAGCTCCTTTTCCATATACATCATATTATCCATATCGCCTATCACCTTCGTCCCTTGTATTGACCTCTTTGTCTTTATGGAATATGTCATACATTATGGGGACAAATATCAATGTTAACATGGTGGCATATGTCAATCCACCTATAGAAGCTATAGCAAGTGGTTGCAACATTTCCGCCCCCATTCCCACCCCCAAGGATAGAGTTGATAATCCAAGTATAGTGGTTATTGCAGTCATCAATATGGGCCTCATCCTGGTTCTTCCTGCCTCCACCAATGATTCCACTTTACCAATTCCCAATGCCCTCAACTGATTTGTATAATCTACAAACACTATTGCATTATTTACAACTACCCCGCTCAATACTAGAAAACCTAGCATCGATATTATGCTTAGATCGTATCCTGTAGCAGCTAGAGCTAAAAGGCCACCTGTAAATGCAAGGGGAATTGTAAACATTACGATAAATGGCGACAATAAAGATTGAAACTGTGAAACCATTATCAAGTATATAAACGCTATAGCCAAAATTAGCATATAGAATAGATCCCTTAAGGAATCATGGATCATCTCTATTTCACCCGATATTTCAGCCCTATATCCATCAGGCATATCGTAGTTCTTTAGTTTATCTTCAAAATCCCTGCTTACAAGGCCTATATTATATTTTCCATCGATATTAGCTGTAACGGTTATATATCTCTCTTGAGAATCCCTTCTAATTGAAGCTAATCCATATTCTTCGTCTATAATTGCGATATCTCCTAAGTCGACTACAATCTCTTCACCATCTTTATCGGATTTTATGGACAACTTTTCTAAATCCCCTTTAACTATATTTTTACTTCCTCCATCCACTACTATCACCGGATAGTCCTTGTTTTCAACTGTAAGAGTAGTGGCGGATTTCTCCGGAGATAGTAGGGCATTTACCTCCGAAAAGACCTGTGCAACGGTTAATCCCTTCTCCATCGCCTTGTTCTTGTCCACGATAATCCTCATCTCCAATACGCTTTTATCTGCTTCATTTGAAACCTCCACCGTTCCTTCCGTCTCTTCAAGTAATTTAGCTATATCCATAGAGATTTTCCGCAACTTATCTATTTCTCTGCCCTTTATCATCACCTCTATCCCTGTTCCTGTCAAGGCAGCCATATCCATCATAGAGGCATCAATGTGGATGGTACAATCTAAGTCCTTAGTCAACTCCCTTATTTGCTCCTCAATCTCCGCATTGTTAATAGCCTTATCCTCATCCAATATTGCATATATAGATATAGAATTGTCATTAGAACTTTCCCCTTCCATTCCGCCCATGGAACCTGCTCTAAAAGCACCTAGTGTTTCTATTTCATCTATATCAATTATCCTGTCTATCACAGTATCAGCCATTGAATTGGCATCATCCCAAGTGCTCTCTTCAGGTAACTCTATGGTGATGGACATTTGGGGACTCTCCATATCCGGTATAAAAGATGTTCCCATCCTAATCCCAAAAAATCCACTTAATCCAAGCAAAGCTACAACTCCTATGATTACTATAGATTTGTGCTTCAATGACCATCTAAGTATCTTTTCATATCGATTTACAAACCTATCGAATAAACCATGAGATTTTTCCCTCGTGCTTTTCAATATTCCCGACGCCAAGGTGGGTACCAATGTAAGTGCTACTAATAGGCTAGCGAATAGGGAATAGGCGATAGTCAATCCCATGTCTACAAACAGTTGTCTAGATATACCCTTTGTAAATATGATAGGTAGAAATACCACAGCAGTAGTCAAAGTAGAAGCTAACAAGGCCCCCGAAACTTCTCGTGCCCCTTCTATAGCCGCATCTATAGTTGATAATCCTTCATTTCTCAACCTATATATATTTTCAATAACCACTATAGAGTTATCCACCAGCATCCCAACCCCTAAAGCAAGACCCGCCAATGAAATAACGTTAATGGTAACCCCAGTAAAATACATCATAGCTATAGCAAATATGATGCTAATGGGGATGGACAATGCTATTATAAATGTCGGCTTCATATCCCTTAAGAATAATATCAATACAGCTATAGCCAATAACCCACCATAAATTAGGTTGTTCAATACCGATTTCACCACTATATCTATATAGATCCCCTGATCCATTAAGGTGCTTATATTCATTCTTTCATTATCCTTCAATATCTCATCTATCTTCTCTCTAATACTATTGGATACCTCTGCCGTAGAATAGTTGTTTTGCTTTTGAAATATCAACATTGCAGCATCATTTCCATTCACCTTTGCATATATATCATCAGAGTTATCTTTACTTTCTATATCAGCAACATCCTTTAAATATATACCGCCTATATCCTCTGTATCCGCATCAAACAGCAACAAATTTCCCAATTCTTCTACATCTTCGATTTTATCTCCAACTTTTACAAGGTATCTCATGTTATCTCCGGACACATATCCTGCAGGCATGGAAAAATTTTGTGCCGTCAATATGCTTGAAATCATTTCCTCGGTAATAACCCCATCTAAAGAGGCCTTTCTAAATGCTTCATCCTTGGCCGAATCCAACTCAGATAGTTTTTGATCCAGTTTTATCTTTCCAGATTCTATCTGAGATCTGGCTTTATCCATTTCGGCTTTTAATGTTTTCTTTCCCTTTTCAATCTGCCCCTGTCTAGTATTTAATTCCGCCTTTTTCGACTCTATACTAGCCTTTTCTTCCTCTATTCTGGACAATTGTTTAGATATTTCAGCCAATCCCCTATCTATTTCCTTTCTATACTGCCCAATAGATTCCAATTTCCTTCCAGAATAGGATTCCAATACTTGTTTGATTTCCTCCAACTTTTCCAACTGCCCATCGGATATTTTATCGCCTAAACCCTTTAGATACTCTTGTATAGTTAACAGTTCCTTCTTTTTATCCCTTAGTTCCTTCTCCCCTAATCTCAATTCCAATTCAGCAGTTGCAATCTGATCTTTGGCCATGATTATAGCCTCTTCACCCTCTGCCAGTTTAGAGCCCTGTCTCTCCTCCTCTAGGTTCACCTGGGCTTCAGCTACATTTAGCTCCTTTTTTGCTTTCAATAGTTCATCTTCAGCATTAGCAAGTTCCGAATCAACAGATTTCAATATTTTTCGATTTAACCTTTCGATTTTATCTCGATTAATAATTACCTGTATATTTTCTTCGATAAGCCCAACTCCCTCTACAGAAGCCACACCGACTATGCTTTCAAATTCTGGCAGCAAGGTCTCCCTTATCAATTTTGTTACCTCGGGTGCCTCCATATCCTCTATATCAACAGAGGCTACCATAATGGGTAGCATATCTGGGTTTAATCTCATTATCATAGGGGTCCCAATACTATCGTCCCAATTTGGCTTCAGCAAATCTAAGCTGCCATTTATCTCGATTATAGCCGAATCCATATTGGTGTCATTACTAAATTCAAGTATTACGGCCGATGAATTTTCTCTAGAGATAGAACTTACATTTTCAATATTGGTTGTAGTTGCCAATATCTGTTCGATTGGCTTAGTTACAACAGTTTCTACCTCTTCCGGACTTGCACCTGGATAGGAAGTTATTACTACCACATAGGGTAGATCTATACTGGGTAGCAAATCAGTACTTAAATTTATAAATGAAATAGTTCCCAATATAAGCACTATAATAACTGCAACGATTATTGTAAAAGGTCTTCTTACGCTAAATTTTGATAACATATCATACATCTCCTAGGTAATCAATTTGGTGACCGACCAGTCAGTCACTCTAATAAAATACCATGTTTTATTTATCGTGTCAATTCATAACAGTATCCAGATAAACATATATCCACATTTATATCGCAGAGTAAGAACAATATCATCCCTAAAGCTATCATCTGACCATTTATGAATATCAATAATATATTAACTAATTTTATGTTGAAATCTTTATCTTCCATATTTATCACCATATATGAAAGGTGGCCTAAAAAGCCACCTTATCTTAGAATTTCAATATACTTAAATTTAAATATCCTAGCTATTGAGAGGGTTATTTTCATTTAAATAATTCAGTCTATCACTTAAATATTGAATATGGTTATCTACTTCGGAAGCCATTTGTTCGAACATCTGTTTTGCCTGCTGATCCTCCGTAGCTTGAGCCATCATAGCATAACTACCTTTTGCTGCCTCACAAGAAGCTATCGCCTGCTGTAGATCACTCTGTACGGTCATTTTCTCACCTCGCTTTCCAAATTAGATTAACCAAAATCAAATCTTAAAATTCATAATATGCTGTGCAAAAACTGCCACAACTATATACTTTGAAAATAAGTATTAAAAATTATCTATATCGTATCCTTTTGAAATTTCTATTTCAAATCGTTTAAAAATATTTTTTACAGGAGTTAAGTTTTTTACTAAAAAACATGATAATCATATATAATATATTATTAGTAGTAATGAGGCTTTGTAAACTAAACATGAAAAAATAGCACAATG
>DUNJ01000153.1 GCA_012839395.1 Tepidimicrobium sp. | reverse complement strand
TCAGATATATAATCTATGTTTTCATATAGATGAATTGCTTGAGACTGTTCAATATTGTAAGTTAAAAATTGAAAGGGATGAAATAGAGAGAAGGATTCAAAAGCTGGAGTCCAATAAGGATATGGAGAATGAGGATGTAAATAAGATCAATGGTTTGCTATTGGAATTGATGGAATTGAATAGAAAGCTGAAGTTTTATACTTAAGTACTTGGAGAGGAGGGGCATAGATGGAGCAAAAGGATAGAAGGGATGAAGAACAACAGGTAGAAAAGGTGGAGGCTGTAAAAGGGCTAATAGAAAAGGGCAAAAAGAATGGGATATTGACCTATAAAGAGATAATGGATTCGCTAGAGGAAATAGATCTTAGTGTACAGGAGATCGATGATATATATATTCGATTTGAGGATATGGGGATTGAGATAGTTGGGGAAAAGGATGAAGATATATTAGAGGATGTGGAAGAAGACCAAAAGGGAGATAATGCATTTATAGCGCCGAAAGGTGCTAGCGTCAATGATCCCGTTAGGATGTATCTAAAAGAGATAGGTAGGATTCCCCTATTGAAGCCGGAAGAAGAGGTTGAATTGGCTAAAAGGATGGAGGCCGGAGATGAGCAGGCAAAGCAGCAGCTGGCGGAGGCTAATTTAAGGCTTGTGGTTAGCATAGCTAAGAGGTATGTGGGAAGGGGTATGCTATTTTTGGATTTAATCCAGGAGGGAAACCTAGGGCTTATGAAGGCGGTTGAAAAATTTGACTATAAGAAGGGTTTCAAATTCAGTACCTATGCAACTTGGTGGATAAGTCAATCCATCACTAGAGCTATTGCAGATCAGGCTAGAACTATTAGGATTCCGGTTCATATGGTGGAAAACATAAAAAAGCTGGTAAGGGTTCAAAGACAATTGGTACAGGAATTGGGCAGGGATCCAATTCCCGAGGAGATAAGCGAGGAGATAAATATGGAAGAGGATAAGGTGAGGGAGATTATGAAGATTGCCCAGGAACCAGTATCCTTGGAAAATCCAATAGGGGAAGAGGAGGATAGCCATTTAGGCGACTTTATAGAGGATGAAAATGCACTAGCTCCTGCAGATGCCGCAACTTTCACCATGTTGAGGGAAGAGCTGGTGGAGGTGTTGGATAGCCTAACTCCAAGGGAACAGAGGGTGTTGAAACTTAGATTTGGCTTGGATGATGGAAGGACCAGGACTTTGGAAGAGGTGGGTAGGGAGTTTGATGTTACTAGGGAGAGGATTAGGCAGATAGAAGCTAAGGCTCTCCGCAAACTTCGCCATCCAAGTAGGAGTAAAAAGTTGAAAGATTTTTTAGAATAGATGAATGAGGAGAAGAATATGAGGCTGACAGATAGATTACAGGCAATAGCAAATTTCATTCCTAAGAATACCATAGTTGCAGATATTGGAACTGACCATGGATATATACCCATATATTTGATTGAAAAGGGGATATCCAAAAGGGTTATAGCTACGGATATAAGTAGAAATTCGCTAAATAAGATAGTGGAGTATATGGGGGAGGGTAGGTACGATGGGAAGATAGATACCCGAGTTGGGGATGGATTGGAACCCATTAAGCCCTTTGAGGTGGATACGGTAGTTATAGCTGGTATGGGAGGACTACTTATAAGGGATATACTGGATGGGGATGAATATAAAAGGGATTCCATAACTAACTTTATATTACAGCCCAATGTAGCGGCAAGGGAACTGAGGATGTATTTATATGAGAACAATTTTAAGATAGTGGATGAGGCGTTGGTAAAGGAAGAGGATAGGTTTTACGAGGTGATTTGGGCTAAGAAGGGAAAGGATTATGTGGAGAGGGATATTTACTATGAGATAGGTAAGAAACTATTATCCAATAGGGATCCGCTATTGAAGGAGTTTATATGTAATAAGATAGATATTAAAAAGGGGATTTTGAAGGAGCTGGAGGGGAAGGATACCCCGAAGGTTATGGACAGGCACGGGGAATTGATTGAGAATATAGATGAGTTGAGGATGGTGTTGGATGAAGTTGAAAGCGATTGAAATAATAAAGACATTGGATAGGTGGGCTTTACCTTCTTTAGCCGACGATTGGGATAATACTGGGTTTCAGATAGGGGATCCTAAGAAGGATGTGGAGAGGATATTGGTGTCCCTGGATCTGGATAAGGATGCATTTCAAGAGGCGTTGAAGGTGGAGGCTCAGATGATAGTAACCCATCATCCAATAATATTTAAGCCTCTTAAAAGTATAACCAGGTTGGATCCCAAGGAGGAATTGATATACGATATCATAAGGGAAGATATGGTGGTATATAATGCCCATACCAATTTGGATTTAGCCCAAGGGGGAGTAAACGACGTTTTGGCAAAGGTGTTGGGACTGTTGGATACGGAGCCATTGACTATTGTTAATGAGGATACAGGTCACGGTTATGGCCGAGTGGGGATGGTGGATAGGGTTGGGGTATGGGAATACCTGGATAGGGTAAAGAATGTTTTGGATGTTGAACATCTAATAGTTTACGGAGATGGTGAGAGGGTTATAGATAGGGTCGCTGTTTGTGGTGGCAGTGGTGCTTCCTTTATATATGATGCGTATTTGAAGGGGGCAGATATTTATATAACAGGGGATATCAAATATCATGAGGCTCAATATGCCTATGAATTAGGATTGACCCTGGTAGATGCGGGACATTATCATACGGAGAAGATGATATTGCCGACGATAAGAGATTATTTAGAGGAGGAATTGTCCAATAAGGCCGAAATAGTAGTTTACGATCATAGCAGTCCGCCTTATGTTGTTTATTAAAATCGGTGGGGGTGGGTTAATGAAGAGTTTAGATTTATTATGGGAACTTCAGATGCATAGCAATATGTTGAGGGATGCTAAAAGAAGTTTTCAAGAGATGGCCAATGGGAAAGAGATAAGGATTTTAGAGGGAAAGTTAAAGCAGACCGAAAGAGAACTTATGGAGTTGGAGGAGAAGATAGATAGCAATGAGGAAAGGCTTAATAAGAATAATTTTAAGCTTAAGGAATATGATTATCACCTAAAGAGAATAGAGGAAGAGCTGTATAATGGCAATATAAGTGATGCAAAGCAATTAAAGTATTTGGATGATGAGAGAAGGTCAACTGAGGAGAATATTGAAGAGAAGGAGACGGAGATACTTGGGCAGTTGGAGGAGATGGAAGATTTAAGGCAGGAATTTAGTAGGATAGAGAATGATTTCAAGGACCTAAAAAAGGAATATAGTATACTTATTAAGGGATATAAGGCAGCGGTAAAGGATTTTAAAAGTAAGATAATGGAATCTAAGAGGAAAACAGAGGATATAATCTCGAGGATAGACGACAATCTACTCGAAAGATATGATAATATAAGAAGTCGTAAGGGAAATGCCATTGCAGAAGTGGTGAATTGTAAATGCAGCGGTTGTAATATGATGATTTCAACCTTTATGATAGATAGATTGAAGGATGATGATGAGATACAGTTTTGCGAAAGTTGTGGGAGGATACTTTACTTGAAAAGGTAACCAATTAAGGAATATATGTGATTTGTAAAAAAATATTATTCATGGTATAATCATATTAGCAAAAAGGAATATAATGAGTAAGTCGGGTAATCGCGTGCTTTAGGCATGAGGAAAGTCCGTGCTCCATAGAGCAGGATGCTGGATAACGTCCAGTGGAGGCAACTCCAAGGCTAGTGCAACAGAAAGATACCGCCTCGTGTTCAAATAATTATTTGAACACGAGGTAAGGGTGGAAAGGTGAGGTAAGGGCTCACCAGCAATTAGGTGACTAATTGGCTATGTAAACCCCATCTGGAGCAAGACCAAAAGGGGATATAGAAAGGCGGTTGCTCGCCGCCATCCCAAAAGGTAGGTCGCATGAATCTATTGGCAACAATAGATCTAGATAGATGATTATCCGAGACAGAACACGGCTTATAGATTTACTCAACACAAATATCTTAAAATACAGTCTTATATGGACTGTATTTTTTGCTTATGTCCTGCTTATTGCAAGTAGTGAAAGTAAGTCTTTAAGCCGTTTTAAATACTATTACTATTTATTTGGAACTGAAACGG
>DUNJ01000152.1 GCA_012839395.1 Tepidimicrobium sp. | reverse complement strand
GCTATGTCTTTCCCACTACTAGGGCAGACTAGGGACTTTCACCCATTAGATTGTGCCCATGCTGGGCACACGTAAAAGCCTCGCCAAATCTATTTAATTTAGCGAGGCTTTTATCCAGGACCATTTTATAACAACCCTTTATATTTGGAATTTTAAAGCTTTATTTTTGTTCCAATCTAATCAACAATTCTCCAGATTCTACACTATCTCCTTCTTTAACCACTATACTTTGAACCGTTCCGGCTACATTAGCAGTAACGTTGGTTTCCATCTTCATAGCCTCTATTATTGCGACCAGTTGATTCTCCTCAACTTCATCGCCGGGCTCTACCAATATTTTAGTTACCACTCCCGGAATGCTTGCACCGATTTCCAGTTCATTTTCTGGATCTGCCATCTGAGTATATGTTACATCACTAACTACATGGCTTGCCTCATCAAATATCTTAACGGCTCTTCGGCTATCATTTACCTCAAAATATAGGGTTCTATAACCCTCGTCATCCAATCTTCCTATTTCTAGAAGTTTTATAGCCAATACCTTTCCTTCGTCTATTTCTACCCCACAGGTTTCTCCTTCTCTTAAGCCGTGGAAGAATATATCGCTGCCCATCCTACTAAAATCGCCTTGTTCCTTAATATATTTCAAATAATCTTCAAATACCTTAGGATATATAGCGTAGGATAGAATATCCTTCATATCCGGTTCCAATCCATATTGTTCCCTCAATTTCTGTTCTATCTTACCAAAGTCCTCGGGCTCTAACAATTCCCCTGGTCTACAGGTAATAGGCTTCTCGCCCCTTAATACCAACTTTTGCAACTTCTCCGGAAAACCTCCCATAGGCTGCCCCATCATACCTTGGAAGTAAGCTACTACTGAATCGGGAAATGCCCTATCCTTGGCCTTTTCATATATGTTTTCTGGGGTCAAATCATTTTGTACCATAAATATGGCCATATCCCCCACAACTTTGGAAGAAGGTGTAACCTTCACAATGTCTCCAAACATCTCATTTACGGTCTTATACATCTCCTTAACCTCTTCAAATCTATGGCCTAATCCAAAACTCTCTACCTGAGGCTTTAGGTTTGAATATTGTCCCCCGGGAATTTCATACTTATATATCTCAGTAGTTCCCGATTTTAAATCCGATTCAAATTGAGCATATACCGGTCTAACAGCTTCCCAATAGTCGGAAATACGCTGTAGATCATCTAAATCCAACCCAGTATTCCTGGCGGTATGCTCCAATGCAGCTACTACCGAGTTTAGGGCCGGCTGGCTAGTCAACCCCGCCATACTATTGAAGGCAGTATCCGCTATGTCCACTCCTGCATGAGCTGCCATCAACACCGTTGCAACACCATTACCACTTGTATCATGAGTGTGGAGATGAATTGGAATACTTATCTCCTCTTTAAGCGCCTTAACCAATTGATAAGCAGCTTCTGGCTTTAATAGAGAGGACATATCCTTAATTCCCAATATATGGGCTCCCATCTTCTCTATTTCCTTAGCAGTCCTTACATAGTAGTCCAATGTATATTTATCTCTCGTTTTATCCAATATATCACCGGTATAACATATACATGCTTCTGCAACCTTACCAGTTTTCAGTACCTCATCTATAGCCACTTCCATGCCCTTCAACCAGTTTAGGGAGTCAAATATCCTAAACACATCTATACCACTTTCCGCAGACTGCCTTACAAATTCCCTTATTACATTATCAGGGTAGTTTTTGTACCCAACCGCATTGGAACCTCTAAGCAACATCTGAAATAGTATATTGGGTATCTCCTCTCGTAATAGTTCCAATCGTTTCCAGGGAGACTCCTTCAGGAATCTAAAGGCCACATCGAAGGTAGCCCCTCCCCACATTTCTAAAGAGAATAGATCCTTAGCCAATACAGAGGTTGCCTCAGCAATCTTTAACATATCGGTGGTTCTCATTCTGGTAGCCATTAAGGATTGATGGGCATCCCTCATGGTTGTATCCGTCAACAACAGCCTGTCGTTATTATTGATCCACTCAACCAGCCCTTCTGGTCCCCTTTCATCCAATATCTGCTTGGTTCCATGCTGATTTTTAGGCCTAACCACCTCGGGAACCTTAGGAACATCGAAATCAGGTTTACTACCCTTAGTTTCATTGACCACTTTTTCCCCTATATAGGTTAGAACCTTTAATTCTCTATCCCTGCTGGCGGTTATATCAAACAGCTCCGGATTCTTTAATATAAAGCCAGTGTCACACTTTCCACTTAAGAAGTTTTCGTGATTTAGCACATTTATCAGGAAGGGCACATTGGTCTTCACTCCTCTTATCTTAAGTTCTCCCAATGCCCTTCGTGCCTTTCTTGCAGCATCCTCAAAGGTTCTTGACCAAGAAGTTACCTTTACCAACAGGCTATCATAATAAGGACTTACAGTTGCACCGGTAAATCCACTCCCCCCGTCCAACCTTATGCCAAATCCAGATCCGGTTCTATATACATCTATGAGCCCTGTATCCGGAGCAAAATCATTAAGCGGATCCTCAGTTGTTATCCTACATTGAATAGCATATCCTCTAGGCTGAATATCATCTTGACTTCTAATCCCTATTTCATCTGAATCTAGAGCATACCCTTGAGCGATCAGTATCTGGTTCTGCACAATATCTACACCAGTGGTCATCTCGGAGACGGTATGCTCCACTTGAATCCTCGGATTAACCTCTATAAAATAGTGATTCCCATGCTTATCTAATAAAAATTCAACAGTTCCCACATTTTCATAGTTAACAGCTTTTGCTATCTTAACAGCATCATTGCAGATCCTTTCCCTCTGCACCTCAGTCAATGTAAAGGCAGGAGTATATTCAACCACCTTCTGATGTCTTCTTTGAATGGAACAATCCCTTTCATATAGATGAACTATATTTCCATGTTTATCCCCCATTATCTGGACTTCTATATGCTTCGGATTTTCCAAATACTTCTCTATAAATATATCGTCTATACCGAAAGCGCTCCTAGCCTCATTCCTTGCACTTTCATACTCCCGCAGTAAATCCTTCTCTTCCCTTACTACCCTCATTCCCCTACCGCCACCACCAGCGGCAGCCTTCAACATCACTGGATAACCACAATAATTGGCCATCTCTATAACATCTTGTTCAGTAAGGGCTACCTTTTCTAAACCTGGAATAGTTGGAACACCAACACTATTTGCTACCTGTTTGGATTTCACTTTATCTCCTAGCTGCCTCATCATCTCATAAGTGGGCCCTATAAATTCAATCCCAACTTCCTTACATTTTTTAGCAAACTCTGGGTTTTCAGCTAAAAAACCGTAACCCGGGTGTATAGCATCCACACCCTTGTTCAACGCAAGGCTGATGATCTCATCTATATTCAAGTAGGCATCTATGGGCCCCTTGTTTTTCCCTATTAAATAAGATTCATCTGCCTTAGTTCTAAATAGAGAGTTAGTATCCTCCTTAGAATATATAGCTATGGATCTTATTCCCAATTCACTACAAGCTCTAAATATTCTTATAGCTATTTCCCCTCTATTTGCCACCAATACCTTCCTAAACTTCCTAATCATAGATTATAGTACCCCCAATCTAATAAAATTTACTCCATCATCTTGTCAATGATCCTCTGTGTAAATTCCTTAGTCCCAAGATCCCCTCCCAAATCTGGGGTTCTATTGCTTTCATCCTCAAATACCTGAGCCAATGCATCCTCTATCCGCCTCGCCGGTTCAAATTCGCCAATATGCTTTAGCAGCATTATGCCCGATAATATTGCGGATGTAGGATTAGCTATGCCCTTTCCGGATATGTCCAATGCAGAACCATGAACAGGTTCAAACACAGCTATATCATGACCTATATTAGCCCCAGCTGCCAACCCCAACCCACCTATAAGCCCTGCGGATAGATCCGATAGTATGTCCCCATATAAATTTGGTGCTACTATTATATCATAATTTTGCGGGAATTGAACCAATTTCATACTCATAGCATCCACTATCATATCTTCAAAGAGTATATCATCATATTTTTCTGCACATCTATTACCACATTCTAAAAATAGGCCATCAGAAAGCTTCATTATATTAGCCTTATGAACCAATGTTACCTTTTTTCTATTTTGGGACCTTGCCAACTCAAATGCAAACCTACATATTCTTTCACTAGCCTTCCTCGTTATAATCTTTATGCTTTCTGCTGCCTCCCCCCCTACCATATGCTCTATGCCTGCATATAGATCCTCCGTATTTTCCCTTACTATTATCAGATCCACACCTTGGTGTAAACTATCGATACCATTAAAGGATTTAATGGGCCTGACATTCGCAAATAGTTCCAATTCTTGCCTTAACCTTACATTTACACTTTTAAATCCCCTGCCAACCGGAGTAGTTATAGGACCCTTTAAAGCGACCCCATTTTCCCTTATGCTATCTATAACAAAAGCAGGAAGGGGTGTGCCATGCTTTTTCATGGCAACGTCTCCTGCTTCTACAATGTCCCAATCTATGGAGATTCCAGTAGCCTCAATAATCCTTCTCGCTGAATTTACAACTTCAGGACCTATCCCATCCCCCAGAATCAATGTTATGTTATATGTCATATATATTCTCCTTTCACTATTATATCTAAGACCTCATCCAATTCAAAAGCCCACCCGCTATCAATATATCCTTTTGTCTCTCCGATATATCCAATAACAGAATATATTCTTCATCTCTAGTCTTATTCTTAGCAGTTATTTTACCATCTTCAATCTGCTCCAACAAATTCTCCAATACAAGCTCATCCAATGTAACCATATTATCAAAATCCGATTGATTAGCGAATACTAATGGAAGTATCCCATTGTTTATCAAATTTTCCCTGTGTATTCTAGCAAAGGATTTAGCTATTACCGCCTTTATTCCTAGATATAATGGAACCAAGGCCGCATGCTCCCTACTAGACCCTTGCCCATAATTGGACCCTGCAACTATAATCCCCCCACCATTTTCCCTAGCCCTTATGGGAAATTCTGGATCACAGGGCGTCATACAATAATCGGCCAAATAAGGGATGTTGGATCTATAAGGTAGGAGGCTTGCGTTGGAAGGCATTATGTGATCTGTGGTTATATCGTCCCCCACCTTAATAAGTACCTTACCCATTAGTCTACTTTCTAAAGCATCGGATTTTGGAAATGGCTTTATATTTGGACCTCGAATTACCTCTATGTCTTCAATATCCTTAATTGGCTCCACAATTAGATTATCATTTATCTTAAATTCCTCTAAATCCTCCATTTCCAAATCCCATACATCATAATATATAGGATTGGTAATATATCCCCTAATAGCCGATACAGCGGCTACCTCTGGACTCGATAAATATACATTGGCCGAAGGGGTACCAGATCTCCCCTTGAAATTCCTATTAAAGGTCCTAAGCGATACCCCATTAGTACTTGGCGCCTGACCCATACCTATGCAGGGTCCACAACCGCATTCCAATATTCTAGCTCCAGCAGCAATTAGTTTAGATAGCGCTCCATTTTCAGCTAGCATATTCAGCACCTGTCTTGAACCTGGGGATATGACTAAGGATACATCCTCTGCCACCGTATTTCCATCCAATATTTTAGCAACCTTCATTAGGTCCATATAGGACGAATTGGTGCAGCTCCCTATTGCCACCTGATCAACCTTTATATCCTTCAAAGTGGATACTGGCACCACATTGCCAGGGCTATGAGGACAAGCAACCATAGGCTCTAATTCATCTAAATCTATAATTATTTCATCATCATATATAGCCCCTTCATCTGCTACTATCTCCCTGAAGTCTTCCTTCCTCTTTTGCGCCTTTAAAAACCTGTAGGTCATATCATCAGATGGAAATATTGAAGTAGTAGCTCCTAGCTCAGCACCCATATTGGTTATGGTAGCCCTCTCAGGTACAGATAGATGCTTTATTCCCTCTCCGGTATATTCAAACACCCTATTTAGCCCGCCTTTAACACCTACTTTTTTTAATACCTCCAGTATTATATCCTTAGCCGCAACGCCTGGATTCAACCTTCCCCTCAATTCCACCTTCACTATTTGAGGCATGGTTATAAAGTATTCTCCACCTGCCATAGCCACAGCTACATCCAATCCCCCAGCCCCCATGGCCAACATCCCCAAGCCTCCACAAGTTGGCGTATGGCTATCAGAACCTAACAATGTATCTCCAGGAACGCCAAATCTCTCCAAATGTACTTGGTGGCATATTCCGTTTCCCGGTCTTGAAAAATATACCCCATATTTCTTAGCCACCGTCTGTATATATAGGTGATCATCTGCATTCTCCGGTCCCGCCTGCAGCATATTATGATCAATATAAGCCACAGATTTTTTAGTCTTAACCCTATCTATTCCTAAAGCTTCAAATTGGAGATAGGCCATGGTTCCTGTCGAATCCTGGGTTAAAGTTTGATCTATCCTTATGCCTATCTCCGTTCCCCTTTCCAATTTTCCAGTTATTATATGATCCTTAATTATTTTTTCAGTTACTGTTAATCCCATTGCTATACCCCCATATATGTTTTAAATTACCTGTGTGTCCTTGTCATCTAATATATTCGGCATATATCTAAACACCAGATCTTCCAATTCATCATTTCTAATCTCAGTAGTCCTGCCTTTTGCATATTCTTCATCTATCCATTTTTTTATTGGTAATATTCTCATATCATTCTTATCTATCCTATTAGAATCATCCAACCTAAAGTAACCGTTTATCCAAGCAGCTATGCCGGCCAACCCAGAATATGGATTTACAGCCACCAAAGGTGGAGTCCCCAGTACCTTTTCAGTATCAAAGCTATTGTATATCTCCTTGTTCTTCAATAATCCATCTGCATGTATTCCTGCCCTAGTTAAGTTGTATTCCCTTCCGATAAAAGGAGTACGTGGCGGTATTGAATATCCTAGTTCCCTCCCAAAATAATCGGCTATCTCAGGAATAAGTCTAAGATTCATGTTTCCAATATTTCCTTTAATCTGCGCATATTCAAATAGCATGCTCTCCAAAGGGCAGTTCCCAGTTCTTTCACCGATTCCAAACAGGGTGGCATTTACAGAAGAGCCACCATATAACCAGGTAGTAGTAGAATTAGTAACCACTGCGTTAAAGTCGTTATGACCATGCCATTCGATGGATTCAGAAGGTACTCCACAATGGTACTTTAGCCCATGAATTATAGCTGGTATAGATCTAGGAAGTTCTACACCCATATAGGAAACCCCCAACCCCAATGTATCACAGGCCCGAATCTTAACTGGTATTTCATATTTTTCCGATAGCTTCATTAGGTTTCTGGCCAGCGGTACTACAAATCCAAAGAAATCAGCCCTAGTTATATCCTCCAAATGACATCTAGGTATTATCCCATTATCCAAAGCAGATTCCGCAATGGATAGATACCTATTCATTGCTTCCTTTCTATTCATATTCAATTTATGAAAAATATGATAGTCGGAACAGGACATCAGTATACCTGTTTCTCTGATACCCATATCCTTAACCAGTTTAAAATCATCTTCATGTGCTCTAATCCAAGAGGTTATCTGAGGAAATTCATATCCCCTATCCATACATTCTCTAACAGCTTTTCTATCCTTAGATGAATATAGGAAGAATTCGGTCTGCCTTATAACTCCAGATCCATTATCTAGTCTATGAAGATAATCATATATCTTCACCATTTGCTCCACCGTCATAGGGGACATGGACTGTTGCCCATCCCTGAAGGTGGTATCGGTAACCCATATATCCTCCGGTATCTCCATCGGTAATTGAATATTATTAAACTTTATCCTTGGTATTTCTGAATAAGGAAATATGTCCTTAAATAAATTTGGTCTTAAAGTATCGATTCCATCATAGTTCATAATTTTCCCCCCTCAACATTTTTAACTTGTTGCAAGTTTGGTATCTGGAACTTTCATTGCATGTTTGGCTATGTTTAATGCCTCTCAAACACCTTTATCAAGATAGATCAGCCGAGCCAGCTCTTTCAATAACGGAGATCTAGGTCGTTGTCCCATCACACCAAAGCTAACCCACCTTTTTATATCTTAGTCTTTGAAAATTTTCCATGGAAAAGTTAATATTTTAAGCTATTCTAACATAAAGGTAGATACTTTGCAACAGATTTTTGCAAGTTTTATTTTTTTACTTGCAAAAATCTGTTTTGCTTGAATTGGGAACACCTATTGCAGTTTGTTATATTTTTTTAGAAAAAATAGTTGACAAAGCATAATTTTGATAGTATACTGAACTTTAACATTTTAATAAAACCAAGTTAAGACGGAGACAAAAATACCTCAACTTCGATCACAGAGAGTCTGGGTTGGTGAAATCGGACATCGAAAGGGTATGTAATGATCACTCCCGAACTGCCAAATCGAAATATAGAAATATATTTATAAAGTAGATGAGGCCGGAAATCTGTTTAGATTTTGCCACCGTTATATGGCTAGGGTTAAAAGGTATGATGTTGCAATAGCCTTTGACCTGAAGAGGCAATTCAGCGGGGAAAGAATTGCAACCTAGAGTGGTACCGCGGGGATATCCTCGTCTCTAGAGCAAAACTATATGCTTTTAGAGACGAGTTTTTTTTACCATTTTGCAGAAGTCTTACTTGAGTTTATTGAAAAAATAAAATAT
>DUNJ01000016.1 GCA_012839395.1 Tepidimicrobium sp. | reverse complement strand
CATTGGGCTGAAAGCCAATAGCATAATAATATTATATATTCCTATTACTATACCTAATATGGCAAACCACATTAGGGCTACAATAAGCTTAGCTCCTACTATTTGATTTCCCGTTAAAGGCAATGTAAAAGTTAAATAGCCCCTATTATCATATAATTCTTTTCTAAAGGAACCCACTATATATAAAAAGGTTGCCAGTACTGTTCCAAATATGACCAATATGGATAACCCCATAAATGTTGCTCCAAAAGCCGACCCACCTTCCATATTGTTGATATAAATATATATCCCAGTTGTAAGTGCTAACACCAATGCTAATACTCCCAATATATATCTAAAAGTTCCCCTTATTTCATACTTGATCAATTTACCCATCTTTTTACCCCCTATTCTCCAAATATTCCTTTATAAATATCATCTATCTGCTTTCCTATTTCTTCCCTTAGGCCCTCTGCATTACCTCTTAATACTATCTCTCCATCCTTTAAAAATACTACATCATCGAATAGATTTTCCATATCCCTTACCAAATGAGTGGTTATCAACATTGAACTATTTTTGCTATAATTGCTTATAATGGCATCTAGGATTTGATCCCTCGCCACTGGATCTACCCCTGCTATAGGTTCATCCAATACATATAGCTTTGCATTTCTTGCCAACACTAGGGATAGGTTTAACTTTTCATGCATTCCCTTTGAAAGAGCTGATACCTTCATCGACTTTTCCAATTTCATAAATTTCAATAGAGATTCAAATCTTTCCTCATCAAAATCACTATAGAAATCCTTATATAATTTGCATGCATCATCTATTTTCATCCAATTATATAAGAAATTTCTATCCGGCAGATAGGATACTATGGATTTTGTATACGTTCCCACTTTGTGCCCATCTACTATAACTTCTCCTTTGGTTTGCCTCAATAGGCCCGCTATTATCTTAATCAAAGTGGTTTTACCGCTTCCATTAGGTCCAAGAATACCCACTACCCTGCCTGTTTCTATATCTAAATTTATATTATCTAACGCTTTTTTACTCAAGTAAGTTTTGGTTAAATTCTTTACTTCAACTATATTTTCCATTACCTCTCCTCCTTTTCTATCCATTCCGATACGATTTTAACTATGTCCTTTGAATTAAATCCTATTTTTTTCATCTCTAGTATAAAATTTTCTATTATAGCCCCCGCCATATCATTTTTCAGCCTTTTTATCGTTTCTAAATCTTCCGTTACAAAGGTCCCCCTACCCCTCCGGGTAAACACTAAACCCTCCCTTTCTAGCTCCTGATAGGTCCTCTGAATTGTATTTGGGTTAACCTTTAGTTGTTTGGAAAATTCCCTCACAGATAACAGTTTATCACCTCCACAAATCTCTCCTGATACTATTTCACTCTTTATAAGGTTCATTATCTGAATATATATAGGAAGATTATCATTGAACTCCATCCTCTCACCTCCGCTATTGCTACGTCTTAGTGATCTAGGTATATAGTACACTAATATTTTAGTTAGGTCAATAGGCAAAATTAAAAAATCCTATGAATTTTAAAACCATAGGATTTTTATTTTAATATGATTATACTTTTTTAAAAATCATATTACATTCCTTGTAT
>DUNJ01000151.1 GCA_012839395.1 Tepidimicrobium sp. | reverse complement strand
TGCCAATAGGCAGTTTAATCTTTCGATATATAGTTGGTATTGTATATATTATATTTTTTCCATATATTCTCCAAATCCTCAAAGTAAGAAGTAATGTCATCTTCTTTTTTCATCCCAATGGCAACTATCAGAGCATTTATTAAACTCATCGGTGCCACCAAGGAATCTACAAAGGATAACATACTACTATTGGCAATCAGCATAACATCTGCATACTTTGCCGTAGGGGACACCAAGCTATCCGTAATACCTATAATTTTGCATCCCTTCCCCCTACCATAGTCGAAAGCCTCTAAGGTCCGGTTAGAATATCTTGGATAGCTTATACCTATGATAATATCCTTGTTGGTAGCTTTTAACAATTGTTCAAAAACATCATTGGGCCCAGACTTTATAATTTTCACATTATCCAATAGAAATTTTAGATAAAATCCTAAATAACCCGCTAAGAAAGATGAACTACGAAGCCCCAATATGTATATGTTATCTGCATCCAATATCATCTTGACAGCCTCTTGAAAAGCATTATAATTGATTTCATCGATAGTTTTTTCAATATTGTTAATATCTCTTTTCATAACCTGTTTTAATATATTTTCGTAATCTGTAAAATCCTTACTCAGGGATATTCTTTGCACCGTAGTTAATTTGTTTTTTACAACTTCCTGTAATTGCTTTTGCAATTCTCTATACCCACTAAATCCTAAAGCATCTGCAAAGCGAACCACGGTAGATTCGCTAACTCCCACGGCTTCTCCCAAGGAGGCTGCCGTCATAAAAGCTGCCCTATCGTAGCTCTCCATAATAAATTGAGCTATTAATTTTTGCCCTTTGCTTAAATCGTTAAACTCGTTTTGGATAACCTTTATCAGGTCAACATACTTTCCCATATATACCATCCTTATAATTTTTCCACTCCATAGAGTATTGGTGGATTATTCTTTTGATTTATAAAATTAAACTTTAAAACATTAAACTTTCTCTGATCCAAGGATATTAAAAATTCCTCCACCTTTTCTTTTTCCAACATCCCACCTTTATGTCCAGTATAACACGTTACCAATAATAATCCATTCGCATTGAGTAAATTTAATGCTTTCATAATGCTTTCTAAAGTTGTATCAGGAGTAGTTATAATTTTTTTATCTCCACCGGGTAAATAGCCCAAATTATAAACCACTAGGTGTACCCTATCCTTCACATACATATCTATGTTTTCATGGCCGCTATTAATCAAGTTTACTCTTTTCTCTAACCCATGTTCTATTAACTTGTTTCGCGTTTTATCTATGGCCATTGCCTGTATATCAAAACCATAGACCATCCCACTTTCCCCTACCATTTTAGCCAATAATAAGGTATCATTACCATTACCAACAGTACAGTCTACAACTATATATCCCTCATTAACATAATGCAATATTATTTTCTTTACCATAGCTACTGGATTTATAAAATATTTATATTTCACATTGATCACCGCAGCAGCTCTTGTTAAAGAATCTAGGAATATTTAAATATAATTCATAGGAATTCATATGTTCAAAATCATGGCTTGTAAACCCTTTTTTCATCAAATAACCATCCCTATGAGGGAAAAACACATTCAATATCCCCATGTTTTCTAATTTGAACAATAGTGTTCTTAACAGAATATCTCCCAAATCATTATCCCTAAATTCCTTCCCTACAACTATGTATTTTATAATAGCATAATCGGATTGCAAAACCGCTTTACCTGCTCCTATTATAATCCCATTATCCTTCAATGTGTATATTATACCCCTACTTAAATCGGATTCTATATTTTCTTGATCTAGTATGGAATATACTTCATCATATTCATCCTTTTTTATTTGACGTAGTTCGATCATAATTTAGTACACCTCTATTCCATAGTGTTAAGTTGATTATAGCGCATATTAAAGCAGAAAACAATATAAAGGGGTATTCCAATAACCTTATCGATCATATATCATAATTGCTTTAAATAATCTATTTCACCCTGGGTTAAATATCGCCACCTTCCAACTTCCAAATCGTTCAATGTCAATTCAGCTATCGATATTCTCTTCAAGCTCAGTACAGGATGGCCTATATATTTACACATCCTCCTTATCTGTCTATTTCTGCCTTCATGAATTGCTATTTCTAACAATGATGAATTCGTATATTCTTTAATAACCTCGATGTAGGCCTTAGCTGTCATCCTGCCATCAATTTTTAATCCCTTCCTAAACCTGGTTAGTTTATCATTACCGGGCACCCCTTCTACCAAAGCCATATACCTTTTTTCTACTTCATATTTAGGATGCGTCAGCCTATAGGCCAATTCTCCATCATTAGTCAATAATAATAAGCCTGATGTATCACTATCCAGCCTACCTATTGGAAAAATCCTTTCCTCTACTCCATTTATTAGATCCAACACAATATCCTGACCGTGTCTGTCCCTCACCGTTGTAACATACCCTTCCGGTTTATTCAACATTATATAAACCTTGTTTTTCTCCATTTTTATTATCCTGTTATCAACCTTGACTATGTCCCTATTCGGATTCACCTTTGTGCCAAGTCTATCTATGACACGATCGTTAACCTTTACCCTTCCCTCCAATATTATGGATTCGGATCTTCTACGAGAGGCCACTCCGCATTTAGCCATGTATTTTTGCAATCTCATTCCTTTGTCCCCCACTTCCATCTATATTTTAGCATATGCAAAGGATATTACAAAGTAAATATTACCTCTGTACTCTATTGATAATCCTTTTAATATGCCCCAATTTCCTAACACTTTCTTTGGCTATTAAATCTCCATTATGAATAATTTTACCGTCTAAAAAGACCGTTACTTCCCCAACGGGATCTCCTTTTTTTACAGGGGCCTCTATCACTTCAGGTAAACTTATATCAATTTTAACCTTCTCCGGCTCATCCTCCATTAGCGGATATAGAAATGACTCTTTCGTCACTATAGGAACAGAGTTTTTATTACCATTTAATATGTTGATATTTTTTATATGCTGATTACTATCAACTATTACATAAGTCTTAAAATTTTCAAATCCATAATCCATCAATTTATAGGAATTTTGAAACCAATTTTTATCATTTAAAACAACGCTTATCAATTGGGCCCCATCTCTAGTTGCACTAGACACTAGACATCGACCAGCTCTTTGTGTATATCCAGTCTTAACCCCATCTCCCCCCTCATATTCCCATAAGGTTTTATTTTTATTATAAAACAGATTGTTTTTTTCTCTCGTGGCCTTCCAAAGTCTAGTACCTATTATCTTCTTGAAATCATCCATATCCATAGCTTCCCTGGTAATCAATGCTAAATCATACGCAGTAGAATAGTGATTATCATCATGGAGACCATGAGGGTTCATGAAATTTGTATTATTAGCCCCAATCTGCTTCGCCCTCCCATTCATCATATTGCTAAAACTTTGCGGATTTCCCCCTATATGATTGGCTATTGCCAATGAGGAATCATTGCCCGATCTTAACATTAATCCATACAATAGGTCTTCTAAAGAAAGAGTTTCACCTTCACATAGATATATGCTTGAGCCTTCTATATCTACAGTGTCAGCCCCTATTTTTATCTTATCGTTTAAATCTCCCTTTTCCAATGCTATTAATGCCGTCATTATTTTAGTGGTACTAGCCATGGGTAACTTTATATGGGGATTATATTCCAATAGCACCCTTCCAGAACGGGCATCTATCAATATAGCTGATTGGGCACCTATATCTGGCTCCTCACAATATGAAAAATAACCCATAAAAAAAACGATAATAAATGTTCCTATCAACACCTTTTGCTTCAACAATATCCCTCCATCTGTATAGTATAAATAGAAGCAGAATTTATCTGCTTCATATTTTAATCCGTATATATATTATCATCCATTTCCATAGATTTATCTGAGCTAGCGCCTTTTTCTTTTTTAATAGCCTCTTGTATATTGTCAGATATTTTACCCATAAAATCAAATAGGCTACTCAATGCTGTATTGCCTTCATCCACGGTCATTAGTTTGATTTGATCATTTCCCACTACTATAAATCCAACAGGCTGTACCGAAACCCCTGCCCCGCTTCCTCCTCCAAAGGGTAACTTTTCACCAGATACCGGTAGATCTTCGAAATCCGTTTTACTAAACTCACTGCCTCCCGCTGCAAATCCAAAGGATATTTTTGATACGGGAATAATGACCAACCCATCTGGTGATTGCACGGGATCTCCAATAATAGTATTTACATCCACCATCTCCTTCAGGCTATTCATTGTAGTCTTCATTAAGCCTTCTATTGGATGCTCTGTCAACCTTATCACCACCTTTATATGTTTTTAGCAGCCAAACCCATACAATTATAATATGAACTAATTTTATTTCAAATATACAGTTGAGTTCGACATCTAATCTATCCTCATTGAAAATAGGTATTATCTCTAAGGCTATGCTCTCGATCTTTTTACCTTTTAGTACTAGGTTTAAAATATATGTTTTAAAACTCCATATAATACCATACACAAAACTAGTTAGCGCCGCATCGCTTAAGCCGATTTTGGTCTTCCAAACAAATTTCTTTAATGCGAGCTTACGCCATATAAACTGTACTATTTTTTTATTTTTTCCCTCCAGCAATCCTCTGGCATGAAATTTAAATTTCTTTCTATCATCAAAAGACTTGACCCTGGGTTTAAAAAATCCACCTAAAAAAGGAAGTGATATATCAAAATCCATAGAATCATTTAAATATGTTAATTGAACTTTCAACCTTATGGGATAAAACAATATGAAGAGTCCTATGAGCAATATTATAACCAATAAAGAACAGCTCATAATACCTACATCAGCACTAGGAAGTTTTGACATCTAGTAACGATTGCACCTCCGTATCAAGTATTTACAGTTATCTTCCCATAAAAAAAAAGAATAATACATATTGTATTATTCTTTCACATCATCTTCCTCTCGTTCTTCAATTTTAAAATCCTCAATAGGTGGCAAATCATCTAGATCCTTCAAACCAAAATATCTTAAAAACTCCTTCGTGGTTCCATATATAATTGGACGACCTAAGCTATCTAAGCGCCCTCGTACCTCGATTAAACCTCTATCCAAAAGGGTTTGTATAGCCCTATCACACCTAACCCCTCTAATCGCCTCCATTTCATTTCTCGTTATAGGTTGCTTATATGCAATTATGGATAGGGTCTCCAAAGCAGCATTAGATAGATTTTTTGTCTTATTATGATTAGATAGCTCCCTAATCCATTTGTCGTGCTCAGGCCTTGTGCACAATTGATAGCTATCCTCTATGCGAATTATTTTCAGCCCCCTGTTTGTATGATTGAATTCTTTTATCATATCATCCAATATCCCTTTTACCTTTCCTTGTTCAATCTTTAGTACATTGGCAATATCTTTTAAGCCCAAAGGTTCCCCCCATATGAACAATAGCGATTCTATAATCGGCTTTATTTTATCGCTATCCATCAGCTATCATCCTCCTCGGCTTGTCCTATGATTAGTATGTCTGAAAAATTGGATTCCTGTTTCACCGTTACTATATTAGCCTTAATCAATTCTAACAAGGATAGAAAAACGACGATAATCTCCACGCGATTAGAATTCTCATCAAACAGACTACTAAATTTTACCGTACTACAATTTTTAAGCCTATTTTTTATTCTTTGAATGCATTCTTCTAAAGTATATCTCTCCCTCACGATTTTATCCATATGAATAAAAGTTTCAGAATGTTTATTCTTTAATAATATATTTTGAAATGCTTGTACCAACTTAGCTAAATCCATTTCTTCAAACTCTTCCATTTCCCTTGAATAATAGGCAAGATCTTCTTGAGGCTTATAGTGAACCTTGTTTTGAACCCTTTCAAATCCCTTCAACTTTTTAGAGGCATGCTTATATTTTTTATATTCTATTAGCTTTTTAACCAACTCTAACCTTGGATCCGCCTCTTCTTCATCCGTCTGAGTATTAGAATCCTCTTGTTCTCTTTGGGGTAAAAGCATTTTCGACTTTATTTCTAGTAGGGTTGCTGCCATTACTAAGAATTCACTTGTCACTTCTAAGTCCATTTCCTCCATTTTAGTTAAATGCTCCATATATTGTTCAGTTATTTCGTTGATATTTATATCATATATATCGATTTTAGCTTTATCGATTAAATGCATTAATAAATCCATAGGACCTTCGAAAGATTCCAATACAATATTATATTTCATACAAAAACCTCAATTTCAGCTAATTATTTTGAACAATAGATTTAAATTTAGGTATATAAAAGGGCCTAATATTTTATCTATGGTATTTGTTGCTATCAGAAAAATTAGAATTAAATATAGGCATCGCTCATACTTATAAAAGATGTATTCATATTTAGCAGGTAGTAAGCTTGCTAAAATCTTGGAGCCATCCAATGGAGGAAAAGGCAATAGATTAAATGTCCCTAACATGACATTGTACCATAACATGATAGTAAATATGTTATATAACATGGGGTTAGTTATAATTTCAGATGTTACTATAAATCCAACCATTATTGCAACTATCATATTGGAAAATGGTCCTGCCAGGGAAACCAATATGATTCCTTTTCTTCTATTTTTAAAATTGTTGGAATTGATTGGAACTGGCTTTGCCCAACCAAATTTAAATATTAAAAGAAATATAAATCCTATTAGATCTATATGCCTTAAAGGGTTTAGAGATAATCTTCCAGATCGCGCTGCAGTATCATCACCTAGCAGATATGCCATATAACCGTGGGAAATTTCATGTATAATAATAGCAACTAATAATCCCGGCAAACTCCATATTAAATTATAATCCATAGATATCCCCTCTTTAGTTTAAATGGGTATAACCTCAACCGATATAATAGACGTACAGTGTAGT
>DUNJ01000201.1 GCA_012839395.1 Tepidimicrobium sp. | reverse complement strand
TATCTGTAAGAAAACGACAATTATAAAATGCTCTTGACCATTCATAATCAGGTGCTGTATGTCCTTCTAATTGCTCAAATGTCCTTGTCATATTAGGAGTAATATCGATATCAATACCAACCAATAAATATCGATTCGCATACGTATCATGAGCACTTTCTGTCAATTCTGAATGGCCAAAGGCAAGTGCCCAAGCAAATAAATCTCCATTTGGTCTTATCGTTATTTTGTAATTACCTGCAGGATAACTATGGTTAGGAGATTCAACAGAGTTAGAAGTCGAAGAAACCCCTGTATAAACTTCACTTTCTCCATCCCCCCAATCGACACGCCAATTATACGGCCTTCCTTCTTGCCCAGCACCCGATGTCGGAAGATGATAAGTAAAAGGGACATCTGAAGACACATATAGCACAATACGATTTTGGCGCTCGCTTGATTGATACGTATCCATCTTATGAACAAAACTTTGCTTTTTAGCAACTAACGGGAAAAGACAATACGGGTTTTGAATTAATAGATACAACCATGCACTTGAAACCACGCTTTGCCACACATGAAACTCCCAAGGTAAACTTGCATATGTTTTAGTTGTATAAATCACACCTCCTGTTGAATTCATACAATTTTGAAGATCGATTGTTGCATCTAAAAATCGCCTAGCTTCTTCGTTTTCTCCAAGAGCTAGACACATTGCAACATACCCTAATGTCCCTTCAGTCCAGACAATCTCTGGTGCCCCTTCGTAACTACCGCCCCTATTACTATAAGGTTTAAATCCTTCAGTCGTTCCATTAAGTGAATACGTTTGGTTGTAGTGTTCTGGATCAACAGATTCAATAATAGTTGCATCAGTAACTAAATATTCATCAAGTGCCGTTTTTCTACATTCTGCGGGAACAAGAGCAGGACTCAAAATAGAGAGTGCTGTTTTCCCTGCCCAAGTGGTACAATCCAAGGCCCATGCCTTATCGATTCCTTCTGTACTACAACCTTGATAAAAACGGTGATTTTTTTCATCGTAGAGAGTCAGAATCAACTGTTCTTTCAATATATCCGCAGCATGTTGATATTTACTTTCACTCGTCAGCAATGCTATTCCGTGTAACGCTTGCAATGCACTACATTGATGCTCTGTAGAACACCAGGTAATCTCAGTCGGATCGTAAGAATAATCACTCATATTATATGATCCGTATCCACCAGTAAGTAGTCCATAACGTTTGTCATCAGGATTTGTAATTTGGCGAGATAATAACCAGTCACCCGCTCTTTGAATCATATCCATATAAGAATAATCCTCGGTCACAAGTGTGTAATAACACATTCCCCAAACTGTCCAGCCTATCGCACCAGTTCTTATATAACCTTCAAAAAGTTGTCCTATATAGATGTCATAGCTAAAATTAAAACTACCGTCTATTCCTTGCTCATGAGACATTCGATCCAAAATCTCTCGGCATAGTTCATAATCGCCACTATCCGTAAAAACAAGTAATGCAAGTCCTACATCATATGCCCAACAACGTGAATTCAACATATACCCATATGACCCCTTTGCAGAACTTCCTTCTT
>DUNJ01000150.1 GCA_012839395.1 Tepidimicrobium sp. | reverse complement strand
TGGCAATAAAATATCGTCAATTATTGATAAAAAATAGGGGGTATCAATTTGAAAAGACTTATTTTAATAACTTTATCTATTATTTTAGCGTTGGGAATATTTATAGGATGTGGTAAAGACGAAGATACGGAAAATCTAATTAGAATCGGTGTCTCACCTGTACCGCATAGAGAATTGATTGAACTTATAGAAGATGACTTAAAAGAAGCAGGAATAGAGTTGGAAATAATAGAATTTGAAGATTATGTAAAGCCTAATCTTGCCCTTGCAGAAGGCGAAATAGATGCAAACTTCTTCCAACACAAACCCTATATGGATAATTTTAAAGAGGAAAACAATATAGATATAGTATCCCTTGGCAACGTCCATGTTGAACCTATGGGACTATTCTCCTCAAAGTTCAATAACATTGAAAATATCGAAGAGGGTAGCGAAATTGCAATACCAAACGATGCTACCAATGGCGGTAGAGCACTTATATTGCTAGAAAAACATGGGCTCATCAAATTAAATCCGGAGGCAGGAGTACTAGCTACAGAAAATGATATAGATGAAAATCCTAAAAATCTAAAATTCAAACCCTTAGAAGCTGCATATCTACCAAGGGCATTAGATGAAGTAGATGGAGCCGTTATAAATGGTAACTATGCATTGGAAGCCGACTTGGTTCCTACCAGGGATTCTATTATAATCGAAGATAAGGACTCTCCCTATGCAAATATAGTGGCTGTAAGAGCTGGAGAGGAAAACGAAGATAAGTTTGTAAAGCTATTAGAAGTACTACAGAGTGATAAGGTTAGAAATTTTATTGAAGAAAATTATGAGGGTGGAGTAATACCAGGATTCTAATGCCATAAGAGGATATATCCATTTAAAGCTATAGCTACTAGCCGGATATATCCCCTTTAATCTATTCTCTTCTTATATAGCCCTTATCAAATGAATCTTCTATCATATTCCTGGCAAATTTCCATAGCTCTTTTGAGGAGTTTTTCAATGGAGCAATCCTTTCATATATAGCACTTTTAGATACATTGAACCTCTTCCATGTTCCCCCATCGGAATAATAATTATTCAAAAACGGTTGTAATCTATCCATAGACGCTGCAAATAAGGCTTCTTTGGTTTTTTTCTCTTCAAATTCCTCCCAAAGCGCTCTCAATTCCCTACCCTTCTTTTCTTCCAATATACCAAATATCTTGTCTGCCGCTTTTAACTCTCTTTCCTTCTTATCTTTGCTAGCTTCTACATCATAGCAGAAGGTATCTCCAGCGTAGATCTCTACCACATCGTGAATTAAAAGCATCTTTATCACCTTACATACATCCACATCCTCATCTGCGTATTCGGACAGAAGCAATGCCATTACCGAAATGTGCCAAGAATGCTCAGCATCATTTTCCCTTCTAGATCTATCTATGAGCCTGGTCTGTCTCAGTATGGATTTCATCTTATCCAATTCTACTATGAATTCTATATCCTTTTCCAATTTTTTGTCTATCAAACGATCATCATCTCCTTAACACTGTTGATAAATATGATATCCTAATACTAGTGTAACATATTTTTTGCGTTTATTTTTTATCCTTTGAGTATATAATCTATTGAGCGAGGAATAACTATATGTAAAGTATAACATATTAGCTAACAAAATTTATATTCCAAACCCTTATGAGATCTTTGAATAGCTATGGGGTTAAGAATTAAAATACCGATATATTAGGGAATAGAAAATGATCTAAAACGTACTATTAGGAGGTTCAATTGTGGGTAAAGATGCGGGTAATAAATCTAGACGAAGTAGATTTTCGGTGTCAATTGAGAATCAAAAACATGCTGCCTATTATGATATTGAAGAGCTACAACCTGATTCCAAGGTTCCTATCCCCACATTAGAAGGAGTTATAAGGGCAAAGGAATGGATAGAAGAGAATCAAAAATAGGAGTAGAAATTTCTACTCCTATTTTTATTTCATATCTGACAATCTTTTATATATATTATATCTTTCCCTAGCATCCTCCTCTGCCTTCCTATATAGTTCTTCCGCCCTAGCCGGGAATATATTCTCCACCTGAGAATACCTTATCTCACCCAATATAAAATCCCTAAAGGACTTCTTAGGCTCCTTTGAATCCAATATAAATGGATTTTTATCCTCCTTCTTAAGTCTTGGATCATATCTATATAGATGCCAATATCCTGATTCCACTGCCTTCTTTTCCTGAGCTACAGTCCTTCCCATCCCTGATCTTATACCGTGGTTTACGCAAGGGGCATATGCAATTATAAGGGATGGCCCTGGATAAGATTCAGCTTCCAATATGGTTCTTATGGTATGATTCATATTTGCCCCTAAGGATATTTGAGCTACATATACATACCCGTAGGTAATGGCCATCAATCCTAAATCCTTCTTTTTAAGCTCCTTCCCCGAGTAGGCAAATTTAGCAGCCGATCCAGTAGGTGTAGCCTTTGAAGCCTGGCCCCCTGTATTGGAATAGACCTCGGTATCGAATACCAGCACATTAACATCTTCCCCCGAGGCAAGTACATGATCCAAACCGCCATATCCTATATCATAGGCCCAACCATCCCCTCCCACTATCCATATGCTCTTCTTTATTAAATACTCCTTTCTATTCAATATCTCTCTAATTATATAATCATCTTTATATTCCTCTTTATCTAAAGCAATAAGAAGCCTTTTAGATATTTCCTTGGATTTTTCACCATCATCCATATGTTCTATCCACTCCCGAAATAGCTTACCGATTTCATTGGATATATTGGACTTCAACCCCTCCTTCATAAGCTCCTTAATCTTCTCCCTTATCTGCTTTACTGCCAAGTGCATTCCCAACCCATATTCTGCATTGTCTTCAAATAGGGAATTTCCCCAGCTGGGACCTTTGCCATCCTGAGTCTTAGTATATGCAATGCTTGGTGCACTGGCCCCCCATATAGATGAGCAGCCGGTTGCATTAGATATCATCATTCTATCTCCAAATAGTTGAGTAGCCAATATAAGATATGCTGATTCTCCACAGCCTGCACAAGCTCCATGAAATTCTAGCAATGGCTTAACAAACTGGCTACCCTTCAAGGTGGTCTTAGGCATCAGATGGTCCTTATAACTTATATTATTAGCTGCATATTCCCAGTTATCTCTTTGATTCCTTATCTCCTCCCCTGCATCCACCATCACCAATGCCTTCTCCTTAGCTGGACATATATCTGCGCAGTTCCCACATCCAGTACAATCGAGAGGGCTGACCTGAATCCTATATTCCATCCCCTCCAGTCCCCTACCTATAGCTTTTTTGGTTTCAAAAGATTTCGGTGCCTCCCTTTTCTCCTCTTCATCTAGTAAAAATGGCCTTATAACGGCGTGGGGACATACATAGGAACATTGGTTGCATTGAATACAATTCTCAATCTGCCATTGCGGGATCATAACTGCAATACCCCTCTTTTCATAGGCGGAAATGCCTAGAGGAAAAGTTCCATCCTCCATGCCGACAAATGCGGAGGTCGGTAGATCATCTCCATCTAGCCTCGCCATAGGTCTTTGAATATCCCTTATAAAATCCGGCTCATATGTGGCTAGTTTATCCCTATGATGCTCAAAGCCTTTAAGCTCATCAATGATTAATAGGTCAGTATTCACCTTTATCAACCCATCAATACCCTTATCGATAGCCTCATTATTCAATTCCACTATCTCCTTACCTTTTCTAGCATAGGTTTCTTCTACAAATTCCTTTAGATATCTAATAGCCTCTTCCACAGGTATCACATCCATCAATTTAAAGAAAGCTGCCTGCATTATCATATTTATTCTACTCCCTAACCCAATTCTTTGGGCAATCCCCGCTGCATCTATTGTATAGAAGTCAATATTATGCTCTTTAATATACTTTTTAAGCCTATTGGGTAGATTTCTATCCAGTTCATTTTGATCCCATGGACAATTCAATACGAAGATACCGCCATCCTTAAGACCTTTCAATATATCGTAGTGGTATATATAGGACTTGTTATGGCAGGATATAAAATCCGCATCATATACCAAGTAGGTAGACCTTATTGGAGCCTTTCCAAACCTAAGATGGGATATTGTAGTTCCACCAGATTTTTTACTATCATAGGAAAAGTATCCCTGAGCATATAGAGGTGTATTATCCCCTATTATCTTTATCGCCATCTTATTGGCACCTACAGTCCCATCAGAACCCAGTCCCCAAAACTTACACTGGATATTATTTCTTGGTGAGGTATCTATATGTTCAGCCAATTTCAAAGATGTATTGGATACGTCGTCTACTATCCCTATGGTAAATCCGTTTTTAGGATTGGATGTCCTCAAGTTTTCAAACACGGCTATTATCTGGGCTGGGGTGGTATCCTTTAACCCCAATCCATACCTTCCTCCTACTATTAAGGGCCTGGTATCCATGTTATAAAATAATGTTTTTACATCCTGGTACAATGGTTCGCCCAAGGAACCAGGTTCCTTGGTCCTGTCTAAAACGGCAATCCTTTCCACAGTTTTAGGCAATACATTTAAAAAATGCTCTTTAGAAAAAGGCCTATACAATCTTACCTTTATAAGGCCCACCTTTTCGCCAGCTTCATTTAAATAATCAACCACTTCTTCAACGGTTTCACATACTGACCCCATAGCCACTATTATATTCTCAGCTTTTTCATGACCATAGTAGTTAAATAGTCCATAATCTCTTCCCGTAATTTCGTTTATTTGATTCATATAATCTTCTACTATATGTGGTATCCTTCTATAATATGGGTTGGCAACCTCTCTTCCTTGAAAGTAGATATCTGGATTCTGAGCCGTTCCCCTCAATACCGGTCTTTCTGGATTTAGGGATCTTTTCCTAAACTCATCTATAGCCTTAAAATCTGTCAATCTCCTCAGTTCATCGTATTCCATAACCTCTATCTTTTGTATCTCATGGCTGGTTCTAAATCCATCGAAGAAATGCATGAAAGGTACCCGCCCTTTTATAGCTGCTAAATGAGCTACTGCAGCTAAATCCATCACCTCCTGTACGCTATTAGAGCTAAGCATTGCAAAGCCCGTTTGCCTAGCAGCCATCACATCCTGATGATCTCCAAATATGCTTAAAGCATGTGTAGCTATTGCCCTGGCACTTACATGGAATACCGCCGACAAGAGCTCCCCTGCCATCTTATACATATTGGGAATCATTAGTAATAGTCCTTGAGAAGAAGTGTAGGTAGTAGTCAAAGCTCCACCTTGTAATGAACCATGGACCGTAGCCGCAGCACCTGCCTCCGATTGCATTTCCACTACCTTAACCCTCTGCCCAAACAGATTTTTATTTCCAGTGCTAGCCCAGGCATCTACCAATTCAGCCATAGGCGAGGATGGGGTAATGGGGTATATTGCTGCTACATCTGTAAAGGCATAGGATATATAAGCAGCTGCCTCATTTCCATCCATAGTCCTCATCGTTCTAGCCATATTATACCTCCATATTATTATTCTAATATCTAGTATTTTACGAATTAGAATAATAATACATATCTATAACGTAAAAAGCCCTAGGAAATCTCCCAAGGCTTTTTACTGGAGTCTATTAATGGCTTTGATCTATATAAGATTACAGATCCCTAAGTTTATTCAATATCATCTTTTGCTCCACCGCTGCTACTAGTCTTCTAGTATATCCTACTGTATCTGGGTTCACGCTCATACTATCGATTCCTTGCTTCACCAAAAACTCTGCAAATTCCGGATATTGAGATGGTCCCTGGCCACATATGGATATGGTCTTTCCATGCTTATGGGCTGCTTTGATCAATATGGATATTGCCTTCTTTACAGCTTCATTCCTTTCGTCAAAGTACCCCATATTGCTCAATATACCTGAATCCCTATCCGCCCCCATAACTAGCTGGGTCAAATCATTGCTTCCTATGCTAAATCCGTCCACCATCTGGGCAAATTCCTCTGCTTCAAACACCACTGCAGGTACTTCCGCCATTATCCAAATCTTAAAGCTTCTATCCTGTATAAGCCCTTCTTCTGCCATTATTTCCTTTACCCTTTCAAGCTCCCAAGTAGTCCTTACAAAGGGTAGCATAGCCCATACATTGGTATATCCATACTCTTCCCTTACCCTCCTCATGGCCCTGCATTCAAGCCTAAATCCTTCTTCATAGTCGGGGGAAATATACCTAGATACACCTCTCCAACCTATCATCGGATTATGCTCTATAGGCTCTACTTCCTCTCCGCCTTTTAAGCCTCTAAACTCATTAGTTCTAAAATCACTCAGTCTAACTACTATTGGCCTTGGGAATATTTCCTGGGCTACCTTTGTAATTCCCTCAGACATCTTCTCTATTAATCGATCACCTTGCCCAGTCTTGACCAGATACATAGGGTGAGCACCTATCATATTGGAGAATATAAATTCAGTCCTCATTAGGCCAATACCATCAAATGGCAAATTCTTATATCTATCTATCATGGATGGCTCGCCCAAATTCATATATATCTTAGTAGCGGTTATTGGGGAAAGTTGATTTATGATTTCTTCATCGATTACGGCACTAGAAGCTACATCTATCTCCTCTTTGCCTTCCTGCTCCTCCTGAAGGACTATTCCTTCATATACAACCCCTCTAGTAGCATCCACCGTTATATCCATGCCTTCTTTCAACTTTTCACTAGCACCCTTCGCTCCCACTATACATGGGATGCCCAGCTCCCTAGATACTATAGCAGCATGACAGGTCCTTCCACCTTCATCGGTTACTACAGCGTTAGCTTTCCTCATAGCCGGCACCATATCTGGATTGGTCATAACCGTAACTAGGATATCTCCTTCTTCCACCCTTGCTATCTCCGAAATATCCTTAATATTTTTAACCTTTCCAGATCCAACCCCTGGGGAAGCTGCTAATCCCCTAACCAAAGCTTTCAATTCTTCTTCTTTTTTGATCTCTTCCATCTCGGCTCCTCCTTTTAGAGTTGTTATGGGTCTAGATTGCAATATATACAATTTCTTTGTGTCCTTATCAAATCCCCATTCTATATCTTGAAAGGTACCATACATATTTTCAATCTTCAATCCACACTCTGCCAATTCCATTATCTCTTCATCCGTTAAGCATTGTTCGTTTATCCTATCGTATCCAATATAATCCCCTACCTTAACCTCAACCGTCCCAATGCCCATATCCCTTTTAACTATCATAGTTGCCTTCTCTGAAATATGCTTTTCCAATATATCCTTGGATTTCTTACTCACCGTATATTCATCTGGAGTTACCAGCCCCGAAACTACAGCTTCTCCAAGTCCCCAACTGGCATTTATCATTATTTGATCTATATTATTGTTTATAGGGTTGGCAGTAAACATAACCCCCGATTTTTCGCTATTTACCATCCTCTGTACCACGGCGCTTAGAGCTACTTCAAAGTGATCAAAGCCCTGATTCTCCCTATAATATATTGCCCTTGCAGTCCATAGGGAGGCCCAACACTTTCTTATATGGTTTAATAGCTCCTCTTCCCCACTTATGTGGAGATATGTGTCTTGCTGCCCTGCAAAAGAAGCCTCTGGTAGATCTTCAGCTGTAGCGGAAGATCTTACGGCTACCTCAGAATTTTCCAAACCTATCCTCTCGTTAAACTGTTTATAGGCCAACCTAATCTCCTCAGCTAGATCCAGTGGAACATGGGCATCGTTGATCAACTTTTGTATCTCTGAGCTTACTATCTGCAAATCTATGGAGTTTTCTACATCTAATTCTCTTATCTTCTGCTCTATCTTACCGGCCAGACCAATTTCCTCTATAAAATAAGTATAGGCTCCTGCTGTTACGCAAAATCCTGGTGGTACATCCAATCCCCTTTGAGTAAGTTCCCCTAGGTTAGCTCCTTTTCCTCCCACTATGAGGATATCATCCTTATCGATTTCATCGAACCACTTAATGTACTTAAAGCCTCTCATAGATTAACCTCCTTAGCAATTATATATATAGTATAGCACATTTAAATAAATATGCTATACTATATCCTATTTTTTAGAGACTTTTTCGTGAATAAAAAAATCCCGCTGTCAACGGGATTAAAATATGCCACATCCATCAAATATTATAACCAACAATAGGAAAAAGAATAGTAGCGAATCATCTTTTCTATCATACCAACAGCCATTGTTAAACAATACAACCAATAATAAAAAGAAGAATAACAAGCTATCATCCATATCTTCAAGGAATCCGCAACCGCCCCTTTTGCCTTTTGCAACATTAGCATCCTCTACCATATTACGAACCTCCTCCACCAATTTATTCTCATCATATATTATGTTTACAAATTATAAGAATGAACTATTTAAAAGAAATCCCCTATAAGAAATAATACTAAGAATATTAGCAATACATCGCTATCAAATCCCCCTTTACCATGTCGACCGCCAAAAGAACCACTGAATAATAGAAATAGCAATAATAACAATAATATATTTCCACTTCCTCCTCTACCTAATCCATCTAGTAATCCTTCTAACATATAAAAACCTCCTAAGAAAGTACTTTATTACATACTATTCATCCCCATGCCTTTGGTTACTATTAAATCGGGTAGGAGGTAACTAATTATTTTAGTTACCTCCTACCCACACCACCGTACGTACCATTCGGTATACGGCGGTTCCTTAGTTTTCAATTACTTTCAGATAATAGCTAGTCATGGATATGTATCCTTGATTGGCTATTTCTTTATTGGTTAGTATACTATTTA
>DUNJ01000149.1 GCA_012839395.1 Tepidimicrobium sp. | reverse complement strand
TTGGAACCGCCGTATACCGAACGGTACGTACGGTGGTGTGGGAGGTCAGTAACTAAAATAATTAGTTACCTCTTACTCGATTAAAATCTATATTAATCGAAGAATTAGAACCTTTTATAAAATGGGACTTATGTAGCTTGAAGGACTAATCTGACTTTAGTAAAATGGAATTTAATGTTATGTTATATAAATGTTGTCGATAACTGTAACAGAAGATGTTGCAGAATAGAATTATAAAAGAGGTGATTAGATTGAGGGGTATTAAAACAAAATTTGTTGTATATTTTTCAATACTGGTATTATTATCTACTATTAGTGTTGGTTTTTTTATGTTATTCAGGGGTAGCGAAATACTTGTTGGGGAAGTGGAGAGATCCTTAACTTCCATAGCAACTGAAAGTGCCAAAGTAATAGAAAGCAGATTGGAAGCCCAGATGAAGATATTGGAGATGATATCGTTAAGAGATGATATCCAAAGCATGGATTGGGAAGTACAGCAGTCGATATTGGAAGAACAGAAAGCAAAAACAAACTTTGGCAATATTGGAGTTATTACTCCCGATGGAAACGCACATTATTCAAATGGTGTTGTCCTCAAATTGGATAAGGAGGATTACATAGAAAGAGCATGGGAAGGGAAATTTGCTGTATCCGATGTTATTTTTAGTGAATTAAGCCAAAAACCTGTATTGACATATGCGGCCCCTATAAAGAGCGGAGATGAAGTAGCTGGAGTGTTGGTAGGGGATTGGCCGGTACATGCATTAAGTGAATTTATCAGCGATATAGGTTTTGGAGAAGAAGGATATGCATACATGATAAATGGGGAAGGCACTGTGGTGGCACATCCTGATTGGAGCAGGGTTATAGATAATTGGAATCCAATCAAAGAATCGGAGGGGGATGAAACTCAGAAACCGGTAGCAAAACTATTCGAAAAGATATTAGAAGAAAAATCGGGAATTGGAAAATATTCTTTCGAAGGTGTGAGTCTATATGCAGGTTATGAACCTGTCCCGGGCACTGATTGGATAATGGTGGTAAATGCTTTAGAACAAGAGATGCTTGCCGTTATCCCAAAGTTACAAAACGAAGTCATGTTAATTATATTTGTTATATTAGCTGTGGGTATTGTGATTTCATTTATACTAGGAAATTCCATTGCAACCCCAATAGTGAATGTAGCAGATTATTCAAAGATAGTTGCTAATCTAGACATGAGGCAGGATGTGCCAGAGACTTTTTTAAGGAGAAAAGATGAGATAGGAATCTTAGCTAATGGGCTACAAAACATAGTAACTAACCTAAGGGATATAATAAATGAGGTGCAGATATCATCGATGCAAGTTGTATCTACTTCGGAACAGCTAACAGCTAGCACTCAGCAATCAGCTACGGCTGCAGAAGAAGTATCTAATGTAGCTGAGGAGATAGCAAAAGGCGCTGCTGACCAAGCACATAATACGGAAAACGGGTCAAATAAAGCTATTTTATTAGGGGAAACGATTGAACAGGATGCCAAGCATATGGAGGAGTTAAACACGGATTCAAAAAACGTTGTAGTGGCAATAGAGGAAGGATTGCAAGATATGGAAAACCTACGCGATATTACTGAAAGGAGCAATAGCGCACTTAAGGAAATATATGAGGTAATACAAAAAACCAATGAAAGTTCCCACCAAATAGAGCAGGCTAGCAATTTAATATCCTCTATAGCTGAACAAACAAACTTGTTGGCATTAAATGCAGCTATAGAGGCAGCTAGGGCTGGAGAAGCTGGCAGGGGTTTTGCCGTTGTGGCAGAGGAAATTAGAAAATTGGCAGAGGAGTCTCGAATATCTACTGAGACAATAGATAATATAGTTAAGGAATTACAACAAAATGCTGAAAAAGCTGTAGAGACCATGGATATAGTGGCTAATATCACCGAGGAACAGACGGGAAGTGTGAGCAGTAGTAGAGATAGGTACATGCAAATATCAAATGCAATGGAGAATACGCAGAATACGATTCATCAGTTAAACCTTTCCGCGCAAGCAATGGACAGGATCAAGGAGGACATATTGGAGACATTGCAGAATCTTGCTGCTATTGCGGAGGAAAATTCTGCTTCCACGGAAGAGGTAACCGCTTCTATGGAGGAACAAGCTGCCTCAATAGAGGAAATAGCTAGTTCGAGTGAGGCCTTGGCGGATTTGGCCCAAGGGTTACAAGTGCTTGTGGAAAGGTTCAAGATATAGATATAAACATATCAATTAAAGCAGTGGTTTTCCCACTGCTTTTTCTATTTCGATTATGATATAATTGAATAGTAAAATTTATAATAGGTGAATTCATATAATTGAATAGGAAGTGAATAATATGTATGAAGGATATTCAGACAAGGTAATCGAACATTTCATGAGTCCACAAAATGTAGGAAGTATGGTTGACTATGACGGGAAAGGGGAATATGGAGATATTAGATGTGGCGATTCCTTGACCATATATATAAAGGTTGAGGACCATACAATAAAAGATATTAGTTTCTTAATATTTGGCTGCACAGCTGCTGTAGCCACTAGCAGCATAACTACAAGTCTTGCAAAGGGAAAGAGCATAGAAGAGGCTTTGAGGATAAGGGAAAAGGATATAATCGAGGCGTTGGATGGATTACCTAAGAACAAGCTTCATTGCTCGGTCCTAGGAGTAAGGGCTTTAAGAAATGCTATCGAAGATTATTTAGGCAAAAAGGGGTGTGTATAAGTTATGAAGATAATTGTACCTGCTACTACATCTAATATAGGACCGGGTTTTGATTGCTTGGGCATGGCCCTTACCCTATATAATACTATTGAGGTAGAGGAAATTGAAGAAGGTGTAAATATCGAGGTTAGTGGATTGGGCAAGGAATCCATCTGTCTAGATGGAAATAATTTAGTGTATCAAAGTATGCTAAGATGCTTTGATAAGGTAGGTTATAAGCCAAGGGGTTTAAGTATAAGGCTGCATAATCAGATCCCCTTGGCTAGGGGATTGGGGAGTAGTGCTGCTTCTATAGTAGGGGGGATTGTAGCAGCTAACAATCTATCAGGGGGTCGTTTGAATAGGGAAGAGCTTTTGAAGTTGGCAGTTGAGATAGAAGGTCATCCTGATGATGTATCACCAGCTTTACTTGGAGGGTTGGTAGTTTCCAATATGGATGGAGATAGTGTTCATCATGTACAGACTCCCATCGCTAGTAGTATAAAATTTATAGCAGCGATACCGAACGAAACTTTGAGCACTGAACAGGCTAGAGGTGCCTTGCCAGATAAGATACTGTTTGAAGATGCGGTGTTTAACGTAGGTAAATCCTCCCTATTGGTGGCTGCATTGATAAAGGGAGAAATGGAGGTTATTCCCTTTGGATTAGAAGATAGACTACATGAACCATATAGAATAAAGTTGCTAGATTCACTAGAAGCACTTTTTATAGACTTAAAAAGCAATGGTTTAAATAACATATTTTTAAGTGGGGCTGGACCTACTATAATAATGCTATCTGAAAAGGGGAAAGAATCTGAAGAAGGCCTATTTAGGGAGATTGTGCAAAATAATGAGGACGGATGGGAAATAAAGGTTTTGGAAGGGGATAATAAGGGCGTTAGAGTTCTATATGATTAGCATGCTAAATATATATGAATATGGTGTAAATAAATATTGAATAATTAGAATATGGCAGCTACGGAGAGGGTGTTAGATAGGAAATCCACTATCATGAAGAGAAAACCTATT
>DUNJ01000148.1 GCA_012839395.1 Tepidimicrobium sp. | reverse complement strand
GAGGTGCTCTGGCAATGAGGTAAGGGATGTAATAAATATATATAACTTTTCCACCATATATTTAAAGGCTGGAATGGAGGATATAAGGAATGTGGATAAAATTAGGGCACAAATGCCCAAACTGGTAATAACATCGCCTTCCAAGAATATATCCAGCTTAGCTGAAAGATATCTGACGGATATAGGATGTGAGGTGAAGGTCCTTCCCCATTGGGGTGAGTTTGAACCAGATGATGTTAAGAGTATAGTATTGGATGACTCGGATGATTTAGGAATTTTATATGATCCAAATGGGGAAAAAGTAATTTTAACCGACGGGTTTAGTATAGTGGCAAATGAAAGGTATTATTTGCTGTCCCTGTTGATGGGTCTTGAAACTGGGAATATTAAAGATGTAGTAATTCCATATAATTTTCCAAGGATTATGGAGAGGTTAACCCGAAGATATCAAGGAACTGCAATCTATAGTAAATCCAATATATCCCATATTATTGAGACCATATTGGAAAATCAGTTAGATTTCCAATATATATTGAATTTTGATGGCATATGGGCAATGGGCAGAATAATAGATTACCTAATAGGGAATGATATGACCTTAAACCAGTTGATCCAGAAGCTCCCAGAATACTTCTATCTTAAGAGGGAAATTCCATGTAACTGGGATGACAAAGGCAAGGTGATAAGAAAATTGACAGAGGATGGGAAATTAGGTAAAGAGCTTAAAGAAGGGGTCAGATTTGAAGATGACAGGGGATGGACATTGATAGTCCCCGATGAGGAAAAGCCCAAAGTCAATCTATTTGTGGAGGGCTATAGTGAAGAGTATGCGGAGGAATTGTGGATACAATATGATGAAAAGATTAAGAAGTTGCTAAAGGATTGATCCATTATCACCATATAGGAAAGGATGAACGGAATTTATGTGGAGAATGAATTTAGATAGGTTTAAAGGACGGGAAGGCATAGAGGATATATATAAAGCCAATAGGAAAAGCGATGTTAAGGGATTTTTGCTAAATAGGTTAGACGATAGCTTTGATGGAATAGAGAAGATATATGCAAAATTTAACAGATATGCATCAATAGGCAAATCCCTACCTAAGGGATCGGACTGGGTATTGGATAACTTCTATCTAATTCAGGTGATATATAAGGGATTGAGGGAGGATATAAAAAAGGAAAAGAAGATAATATTGAACGTAGTTGAAAGTGGAGCGTTAAAAGGCCTTCCAAGGATATATGTATTAGCAACGGAACTTGTGATCAATTCAACAGGTAATATTACCGAAGATAATATAATAGAGTTTATAAACCATTTTCAAATAGAAAAGGTGCTATCCCTAGAAGAGATAGCTCGACTTTCCGATTTTTTAATACTGAGCTCTATGGAGTATGTTGAAAGGGTTGCTCTTAAGTTGATGGATATATGCAGGGCTTGGGAAAAAGTAGATGAAATAGAGCTATCCAAGGATGAGAATATAGAGCAGATACTTGAGGATATATACGACATGAATCCTACAGATGTGGAAAGGCTTACCAGGAGGATTAGGAAGCATAGGGAAGATTTTAAATTAATTATCAAAAATATAGATAAAAAATTGGAACATTCCAATAGAAGTATAGAGGATATCCTGGAAAGGGAATATACCTTACAATCTAAGAATAATATATCCCTAGGATACGGAATAACATCCTTAAGGGGCATATCTTCATTCAATTGGAAGAATATATTTGAATCGATATGTATAGTGGAGAAAGTGTTGAAACAAGATCCTTTAGGTATATATGGGAAGATGGATTCTTCATCTAAGAATTATTATAGAAATGAGGTTAAAAAACTAGCAAATAGATTCAATATACAGGAAATATTAGTAGCGGAAAAAATATTGGAATTAGCTAGGGAAGAATGGGACAAAGGCAGCAGAGATAAAAGAGCTCATGTAGGATATTATCTGTTGGATAATGGCAGAAAGAAATTATTCCAAGCCTTTGAGGGTGCTCAATATAATAATAGCATATATTTAAGAAAGTATAGCTATTACTATGGCCCAATAGTTTTAATATCTTTGTTTTTTACGTATCTACTTGGCACATATGCATATACAGAGGGTAATATCTATTGGGGTATTTTAGCCTTTATAGTGATGTTTATCCCAGTAATGAGTATAGTAGTAAACTTATCGAACTATATATATTCTAAAAAGTTCACCCCTAAACTGATCCCTAAAATGGATTATGAGGATGAAATTCCTAGGGAGTGCGCTACTTTTGTGGTCATTCCTACACTTTTGCCTGATGAAAGAAGGGTAGAGGAATTGATAAGGAGCCTAGAAATCCACTATCTATCCAATAGGATGGACAATATATACTTTGGGCTAGTAGGGGATTTTAAGGATGGGGATAAAAGGGCTGCAGAAGGGGATGAGAAGATTATCCGTAAAGGATTGGAAATGGTGAAAGAACTAAATAAAAAATATTCTCAAGGGGAAGATATATTCTATTTTTTCCATAGGGGTAGGACCTATTCCAAAACCCAGGAGAATTGGATGGGCTGGGAGAGAAAGAGAGGGGCATTGGTGGAATTCAATAATCTGCTATCTGGAGAAGGAGATACAAGCTTCAATGTTATCTCGGGGGATATATCCAGCTTGCAGGGTAATATAAAATACATAATAACCCTAGATGCGGATACTAAATTGCCAATAGATGGGGCAAGAAAACTGATAGGGGCTATATCTCATCCTTTGAATAAGGCTATAGTAGATGAGGAAAGAAATGTGGTAGTAGAAGGCTACGGCCTAATACAGCCTAGAATAGCTGTGGATATTGAAAGCAGCAATAAATCCCTATTTACTAGAATATTTGCAGGGGCAGGTGGTATGGATCCATATAGCACCGCAGTTTCGGATATATATCAGGATTTGTTTGGCGAGGGAATCTTTACCGGTAAGGGCATATATGACCTGGAAGTATTTCGAAGATGCTTAAATAAGGCAATACCGGAAAATGCAGTTCTAAGCCATGATCTATTAGAGGGTAGTTATATTAGAGTTGGATTGGCTACGGATATTCAATTGATAGATGGATATCCGGAAAAATACAGTTCTTATATTATGAGACAACATAGATGGGTTAGAGGGGATTGGCAGCTGATTAGGTGGTTAGTTGGTGAATATGGAAGGGATATATCATCTTTATCTAAGTGGAAGATAGTAGATAATATGAGAAGAAGTCTATTAGCCTCACTTCTGTTTATAACTACATTTTTGGGAATAGTATTTTTCCCAGGGAATATGTTTATATGGTTAGGAATTGTATTCACTGGGCTTTTGCTACCTATTATAACTATGGCAATTGAATTTTTGTTATATAGAAGGCACAGAATTCAAAGGATGAAATTGAATGGCAATGTAATACTTGGATATAGAACTTATATATACCAAGGGATTCTAGTTTTTATATTCCTTCCCCATAAAGCTATTATGATGTTGGATGCGGTGATCAGAACCCTATATAGGGTGTTTGTATCTAAGAAAAATTTGTTGGAGTGGACTACTGCATTCGATATGGAGAAGCAATTGGATAACAGCTTTCTAAGTTATTGCATTATGATGAAGGCAAATATAATAAGTTCGATATTGTTGGTAGTTTTTACCTATATATTTAGGCCAGATCACATTTTAATTGGTGGGATAGCTGCGCTATTGTGGCTATTGGGGCCAGTTACGGCTTATGAGATTAGTAAAGCTGATGAGGAGATATTCGAGATAGATAACGAGGATTTGGAGCTCCTTATAGATGTAGGTAAAAAGACTTGGCAATATCATAGAACCTTTACAGATGCTAGCAACAACTATTTACCTCCAGATAACTTTCAGGAATATCCTTATAATGGGGTAGCTAATAGGACATCTCCTACCAATATAGGACTCTACCTATTGTCCATACTATCCGCCAGAGACTTACAATTCATAGATACGTCTGAAATGGTGGATTTGGTAGATTTAACTATAGGTACTATAGAGAAGATGGAGAAATGGCAGGGACATATATATAATTGGTATGATACGAAAACTTTGGAGCCCCTAAAGCCAATATTTGTATCTACGGTGGATAGTGGAAACTTCATATCCTATTTGATAGTTCTTAGGGAAGGACTGAGGGAATATCTAAAATCCATTTTAGATGAACGGTCCAATACTAGATTGGTACCTAAAATGGAGGCATTAATATCTAGAATTACGAGCATAATAGATGCCATCAACTTTCAACCCCTATATGATTGTGAAAAAGATCTCTTCTACATAGGATTCAATGTAGAGGAAGATAGGGAAGTGGATGTTCATTATGATCTGCTAGCATCCGAAGCTAGAACAGCATCCTATATAGCCATATCTAGGGGGGAGGTACCTTTAGAGCATTGGAAGCGATTGGGTAGATCCCTCATAATGGAGAACAATCGAATAGGACTGAGTTCGTGGTCGGGAACTATGTTTGAATACATGATGCCATCTTTAACCCTAAAGAATTATAGAAATACTCTATTGGATGAAAGCTATAATACATCTATTCAACTTCAAAAGGATTATGGCAATAGGCATGATGTACCTTGGGGCATCTCTGAATCGGGATTTTTTGCATTTGATAATCAACTCAACTACCAATATAGAGCCTTTGGAATACCAGTTTTGGGATTTCAAAGGGGATTGAAAGATGAATTGGTAATATCCCCTTATTCCACATTTCTTGCGTTAAAATTTGACCATGATGGGGTGTTGAAAAATATTCAAAGGCTTAAGGACGAGGGACTGGAAGGGGAATATGGATTCTATGAGGCTATAGACTATACTAGAAATAGGCTACCATCCCATTTGGATAAGGGGATAGTGAAAAGCTATATGAGCCATCACCAGGGAATGATATTTGCTGCAATAAACAATTTCATAAATGAGGATATATTGGTGGATAGATTTCATAGAGATCCCCAAATGAAATGCGGAGAGTTTTTATTACAAGAAAGAATCCCCCAAGGACCCATAATATCCAAGAAGGGGGAAGACTTGGAAGAGGTTCCAGCTGTACAAAACGGAAAAGGAGGAGCATTTAGGCGAATATATTTTAAGGAGGACCTATCTGATATAAAAGCTCATCTACTATCATCTGGTACCTATACCACTATGATCAATAATAGGGGAGAGGGATTCTCCAAGGTGGACAATATATTTATCAATAGGTGGAGAAGGGATCATATGTCTAGCCCTTATGGCCAATTCATATATATAAAGGATATTATAGATGGAGATCTATGGTCTGCCACATATGCTCCAACATATAGAGAAGCAGATTCATACAAGGTAGAATTTTCTACCTATAAAGCTAATTTTACTAGATCAGATGGAGATATTGAGACCGATATGGATATATTTCTACTTCCTGAGGAATTGGGAGAAATACGAAGGGTTAGGTTGATAAATAACGGTAATGAGGAGAGATTGATTGAGACCATAAGTTATTTTGAAACGGTAGGCGAAACGTTAGACTCAGATCTAGCTCATCCTGCATTTAACAATCTATTTGTTAGAACTAGGGTGTATGAAGAACAGGAAGGTCTCCTCTCTCACAGGAGAGCAAGGAATGATGGGGTAGAAGATAATTGGATACTTCATATGGTCAAATGCTTTGATGATGCCGAAGAAGGGTTTCGATATGAAACTAATAGGAAAAATTTTATAGGTCGGGGAAATTCATTAAAGGATCCAGAGGGGATAGATAGGGGATTAACCAATACAACGGGAGTGGTGATAGATCCTATAATGAGTATAGGAAAGAAGGTGAGAATTGATCCTGGCAAAAAGGTGGATATATACTATATAACCGCCTTTACCCATGAGGAAGAAGAGGCGTTAAGAATACTAAGTAAATATCATAGCATGGATGATATAAGGATGGCTATAGACCTTGCTAAAACCAAATCTCAAACTGAAATAGGGTATTTGAATCTAAACCATTCCAATATGGCATACTACGAGGAGCTAATACCTTATCTATTCTATCTAGATGAGAACACTAAGCTGAAATATGGAGATGTATTACATAAAAACCGCAAAGGTAGGGAAGGATTATGGGCCCATGGAATATCTGGAGATAATCCAATAGTGCTTTTTACCATAGAATCCATGGAGGGAATAGGGAACCTGGTAAAGATCATAGGCGCCCATGAATATTGGTCCTATAAAGGCTTGAAGGTGGATTTGGTAATATTAAATGAGGACGATAGCATATACCATCAACCTCTATTTGAAAATATAAGAGAAATAGTATATGAAAGGCAGGGCAATGTAATGGATGCCTCTGGGGGTATATTTATCCAGAACAAAAACACCTTATCAGAAGAGGAAAGGGCCCTATTATATAAATGGGCTATCTTGATTATAGAAGGGGAGGAAGGATTTCCCCATCATGGGGACTCCAGGGAATACGTCCCCTATAGGCAGTATAGTAGGCCTTTGATGAAGTATTCCGATAAGGAAATAGAGCTGGTGCTAGATTACTTCAATAGCTATGGCGGATTTACTAAGGATGGAAGGGAATATGTAATTAGGTTATCCAAGGATATAAATACTCCTCTACCTTGGGTTAATGTTATAGCTAATAGGGAATTCGGTTTTATCATAACAGAATTAGGGGCTGGATTTACTTGGGCACAAAATAGTAGGGAAAACAAATTAACCCCTTGGTATAATGACCCTGTAGTTGATAATATGGGGGAGATAATCTATATGATGGATGAAGATACAGGGGAAATTTGGAATATAACTCCAGGGCCCATAAGGGGGAAATGGGACTATATAGTGACCCATGGATTAGGATATAGCAAATTCTACAGTTATAGCAAGGGAATGGAGCAGGAGCTGGTTATGTTTGCTTCCATAGATGATAATGTTAAGATAAATTTAATAAATATTAAAAACGATACTGATATGGATAGAAATATAGGATTGTACTATTACATTAGGCCTGTATTGGGAGTTACAGATGAGGAAACGCAGTTCCTATTGGAAACGGACATACAGGAAGAGGTGTTCATAGTTAAAAATTCAACCAATAGCGAATTTAAGGATAGCATATTGTTCATGGGTGCATCTGAGCAGATTAAATCCTACACTGGAGATAGGAAGGAATTTTTAGGTTCTATACCTGATTATAAAAGTCCCGAAGGTATCAGAAGGGAGAGCCTATCCAATACCGTGGGAATTG
>DUNJ01000234.1 GCA_012839395.1 Tepidimicrobium sp. | reverse complement strand
CCCTGTCCATCCCCAGCATGATTTACAGGGTCAGAGAAGCAATAATATGGCTCGCAAACGAGGGTAGTAGGTGTTTCCGAATTATCCGCGCCTCTGAAGCTCCCCCTAGCCGAGCAGCTAAGACAAAATCCTCATTACGCAAAGATAAAAACCGTCCTCGAACCACTCGAGCCAAGCCGGTCCAGCTAATCAAAGATAGGATTACGGTAATCCCGAAATAGACAAAGAGAGGGGACCAGTCTGGAGGTAATGCAGCCGCCAAAGCCATCCATAGAGGAATGGAAGGGAAAGACCGCAGAATCTCAATCATGCGTTGCACAATCATGTCTGTAAGGCCTCCAAAATACCCCGATATTCCCCCAAAGAATATCCCCAGCAGTAAACCAAGGAAAACACCAATCAACCCAATAGACAAGGATACTCGAGCACCAAAAACAACCCTAGAGAAAACATCTCTGCCCAGTTGGTCAGTACCCATCAGATATAAGGCTCCACCATCACCGCAACCAAATAGGTGCAAATCAGTTTCAATGAAGCCAAAAAGTTTATACTTATGTCCACGCACAAAAAAGTGAATTGGGTATTTCTTGCTGGTATCCGGAACGTAACTTCGTTTGAAGGTCTTCATATCCATCTGACTCTTGATCCCATAAACGAAGGGCCGCAACTGAAATCCTTCCTCGGTGCGGAACCTCGGCAATTGAGGGGGAGCAAAGGGATGGCCGCTCCGCAGCAGCGGGTCATGTGGTGCAACAAAATCCCCAAAAATCGCTACTAAGTAAAGCAAGATGATCACAATTGCTGAGAAAACAGCTAGTTTGTGGTTTGTAAACTTCCACCACATCAACTGCCATTGAGATGCAACGTAAGTCCTCTCTTTTGCTGCATCAACTTCAGAATTAGGAACATGTTTGATAGGCACAGTCTCTGTCACACTAGCTCAACCCCTTTTGCGCTCAATACTCATTCATAACGAACACGTGGATCCAACCAAGCTAGCAGAATATCTGACAACAACATACCAATTACGGTCAGAGTTGCCAGGATCAAGATTATACTGCCTGCCAAGTACATATCTTGACCCAATAATGACCTTAGCAGTAAAGGTCCGATTGTAGGCAGGCTTAGTACTACTGAGACTATTGTTTCACCAGAAATGATCCGAGGAAGGGTAAAACCAACAGTACTGATAAACGGGTTAAGCGCTATCCGCACTGGATATTTCAAGACCAAACGTACTGGATTTAGGCCTTTTGCCCGTGCCGTTTCGACATATGGCTTGCTGAGTTCGTCCAGCAAATTCGCTCTCATGGTTCGAATCAGGCCAGTCGTGCTAGACATGCCTATGATGATCATGGGCAGCACCATATGCTGCAGCATATCGAGTACTCGTGGTAGGCTCCATGAAGCGTTGACAAATTCTGGCGAGAATAGGCCACCTATGCTGAGACCAAGATACTTATTCGCGAAAAACATCAGCACAAGGGCAATCAAAAAGCCAGGTACCGACACCCCCAAGAATCCGATGAAAGTAAACACATAGTCCAGAACAGAATACTGCCTTACTGCAGAGTAGATGCCTATAGGAAAGGCAACAATCCATGAGAATAATAGCGATGCTATTGAGACAATAACGGTTAAGAACAACCTTTCCCCAATCAGCGTCCGAACTGGTTGGTTCCACTCAAATGAATAACCAAGATTACCTTGGAAGATGCCTGTAATCCATTTGTAGTACTGCACATGCATGGGTTGATCTAACCCATACTGACGGCGCAAAGCCGCGGCCAATTCCACATTTACGGCGTCCCCACTAGCGGCCATTTGGGCAATGTGTGCTGTCACAAAATCCCCTGGTGGCAACTGAATGATTATGAACGCGATAATTGAAATTATCACTAGAGTTGGTATCATATATAAAATACGTCTACCCAAAAACGCCCACATAGTTAGTCGCCCCTCTTTTCCGAATATACCTACAAGAAATATACTTTGCTTGTATCCCCCTAAGTTCTGTGCACACCCATCTCCAACACAACACTCTAAGCTTACTACTTCTCTCTGACATTTCTACATCCATCCACTCTCCCCTTCAACGACATAACATTCGATTATTCGACTGGTTTCCCTCCCTTATTCTCTTTAATTTTTTACGTCGATGTAACATTCGATGCCCTGTTTTTCTTTTCCTCTTTTTTTAATTCCTTATGCTTGACATAATACCACTTGATAATGCAACTTG
>DUNJ01000147.1 GCA_012839395.1 Tepidimicrobium sp. | reverse complement strand
TCACAATTATATCATAATACTCTAGAAATAATGGAGGTAGAAGGATGATATATTTTGATAACGCAGCAACATCTTTTCCTAAACCGGATATAGTCTATGATTCTATTATGGAAGCCATGAAGAAATATGGTGCAAACCCAGGAAGATCTGGACATAGAATGGCATTGGAGGTTGGGAGGAGGATATTTGAAACCAGGGAAATAGCGGCAGAGCTATTTAATATTGAAGACCCAATGAATCTCATATTTACTTTCAATTGTACGGAAAGTTTAAATATGGGAATTAAAGGCATATTGGAAGAAGGGGATCATGTAATTACAACTTCCATGGAACATAATTCGGTTTTAAGGCCTATTAAAGTCTTGGAAAAGCTAGGTATAGAGGTAACCATTGTAAATGGGGATCCAATGGGCAGAATAGATCCCGCTCATATTGAAAATAGCATTAAAAGGAATACTAAACTGATAGTAACTACCCATATATCAAATTTAACGGGTACTATAATACCGATAAAAAGCATAGGAGAAATAGCTAGGGAAAAGGGAATATATTACTTGGTGGATGGAGCTCAATCTGCAGGAGTATATGATATCGACATACAAAATTTAGGTATAGATATGTTGGCGTTTCCGGGACATAAGGGTTTACTAGGCCCTCAAGGTACAGGCGGATTGTATATAGGAGAGGATGTAGATCTTAAGGAGATAGGACAAGGAGGTACGGGGAGCACCTCTCATCTATTAGAACAACCTGATATAAGGCCAGATAGGTACGAAAGCGGTACACTTAATGGACCAGGGATTATAGGACTAGGAGCAGGTATTAAGTATATACTGAAAAAGGGCATGGATAACATAAGAAAACACGAGGAAGAATTGACAGAGCATTTTATTGAAGGGCTTGCAAAGTTGGATAAGGTATCGCTCTATGGTCCGTTGGACACGAAATATCAGGCGGCGGTAGTATCCATTAACGTTGGAGATTTAGATTCTTCCGAGCTTAGCTATATACTGGATCAAAAATATGGGATTGAGGTAAGACCTGGATTACATTGTGCGCCCCTTGCGCATAAAACCATAGGTACCTTTGAGAGGGGAACCGTAAGGTTTAGCTTCGGCCCTTTTAATACACATGAAGAAGTTGAGTTGTCTATAGTGGCTATTAGGGAAATATCCAAAGAAGTATAGGAAAGGAGAAAATAGATGGATCATATAATAGAAATTGTTGAAGTATACAATATAGAGATAATGATGGTTTTACTAACAGCCTTTTTTTTATTGATTATATTATACTTGGTGATAGCAGTAAGGATATCTAAGTTGAAAAGCAGGTATGAGGCATTGGTAAGGGGCTCCGATGGAATTAATATGGAAGGAATATTACTAGAACATGGCTGTGAAATAGACCAGTTAAAGGGTAAAACATCGACGTTAGAAAAGGAATTGAACAGGTTGGGTATAAGATTAGACTTTGCCATCCAAAGAATTGGGTTTATTAGGTATAATGCGTTTGCTGAGATGGGTTCGGAACTGAGTTTTTCTATAGCTTTTTTGGATGATCATAATAATGGACTTGTATTATCCAGTATCCATAGTAGAGAAAATTCGATATGCTATGCTAAGCCTATCAAAAATGGAAGATCTACGTATCCATTATCGGCGGAGGAGATCCAAGCAATAGATAGAGCAAAGAGGAAGGAAGAGTATACGGAGAATTATTAACAGGAGGAATGGCATTATGGAAAAGTTTCTTTTTATTGTAAATCCCATAGCCGGCGGTGGGAAAGCAGGTAGATTAATTCCAATAATTAGACAAACTATGGACAAGATAGGGCTTGAATACGATATTGTTGTAACGCAAAGACCTGGAGATGCTACAAAACTTGCCATAGAGAGTGCAATGATTGGGTATGGGACATTGATAGCTGTTGGAGGGGATGGAACTGTTAACGAGGTAGCTAGAGGTATATTGGAATCTGGTGAGGGGAGATTGGGCATATTGCCTAGTGGTACGGGCAATGATTTAGCCCGCTCCCTTAACATAGACTTCGATCCATTAAAGGCCATAGATATAGTTATAAAAGGTAATAGGAAAGATGTCGATGTAGGCTTTGTAAATGGGAAAATTTTTTTAAATATTGCAAGTATTGGCTTTGATTCGGAGACGGTTAAGAATACCGAAAGCATAAAGAAAAGAATTAGATCTAATATAGCGTATATAATCGGGGTAATAGTAACGCTGCTGAAATTTAAAGATAAAAAAATGGAATTAGATATAGATGGAGTTAAAATGGATGAAAGGATAACCTTAATAGCTGTAGGAAATGGCAAGTATTATGGGGGAGGATTAAAAATATTGCCAATGGCCATTCCAAATGACGATTATTTCGATATATGTGTAGTAAAGAAGGTTTCGAGGTTAAAATTGCTTTTTTTATTTCCAACTATCTTCAAAGGCAATCATATAAAGCTAAAAAAGTATGTAAAGATATATAAGGCAAAGAAGATCATGGTTCGAACTGGGGATAGAGCATACTTAAATATAGATGGGGAAGTTTATGATGTAGAGAAGGAAACCCTATTTGTGATGGGAGATAAGAAGCTACCAATTATTGTAGATTAATAGATATATATGTGCATGGGTTTAGTATAGGTTATAATGTTCCTTTTTTTGTCCATTTTAATTTATCATCTCTGTATATATTTAAAATTGCTCGAAATATACTTTTATGTATGATATCAGCCATATTCATAACAAGGTTTAGTCTGGTGTTTTGTAGCACCATATGTTCCATCATTCCCCCCACATTGACCACTCCGGTGATACTAATATCCCCTACTATAGGCAATTCCTTATATACACCTAACCCAGGCCTCAATGGCCCCTTTTTTATACCTATGTATCCTACCTTATTTAGTTGGCCTAATGAAGCATCAATTGCTAATATTAGTGCGTTTGGATGCCTATAATAGATCTTCGCAATAGAGGCTTCCAAATTTTTAGCATGAACTGGGTTATCCAAAGTTCCTAATATATGTATATGTTCATAGTGGTTTATATAGGGCTTAAGTTTATGACCCACCAGGGGACCTAGAGAATCGCCCGTAGATCTATCAGTGCCTATACATAAAATGACTAATTGCTGGTAAAGATCTATATGGGGAGCTAAAAGGTCTATGACGAGGTTGGAAAGATCCAATATAGCAAAAGGGCATTTGGCATTTATATATTCTGGATTTTTATAATCTGTCATATTGAACCTCCATGGTTATTTGCGTGTATACTGAAATTTCTATTTTTACTCTCTTATCAATATAAAATGGTTATAGAAATTTCAGTATACACGCAAATAACCATGGAGGTTCAATATGACAGATTATAAAAATCCAGAATATATAAATGCCAAATGCCCTTTTGCTATATTGG
>DUNJ01000202.1 GCA_012839395.1 Tepidimicrobium sp. | reverse complement strand
TTTTCAAGGGGAGGTTTACCTCCCCTCAAGATTTTATATAGGCCATATTTATGTGACATATTAGATAAACGGAGGTCGAGGATTCAGAGGTGCTTAGGAAGGCTTTTTCTCGATTGTTTTGCGGCACTGAGAAGCGCGCCGTGGACCGCGCGGACTATGACGCGAAAGACATTGATTATCTCAAGGCGCAAGTGGGCCGGGCCAAGCTTCCCTTGCATGTGGCCATAATCATGGATGGTAACGGAAGATGGGCCCAGAGGCAAGGCCTTCCCCGGCTGTCAGGTCATGCAGCAGGCGGTGGAAAAGCAGAAGAGATTGTTAAGTTCGCCCAAGAAATTGGGATAAAACATGTGACACTGTACGTTTTTTCCACTGAAAATTGGAGAAGGCCCAAGTATGAAGTTGAAGGTCTTATGAATCTTCTTGCCGAAATGTTTGAGAAAAGACTGCAGGATCTGGTGGAGTACGGAGCAAGAATCAAAGTCATCGGGCGTAGAGATAGGTTGCCACAACATGTGCTTCGTGCGATAATCGGTGTTGAAGACAAGACAGAGGCGAATGCCGGAATCTTTGTGAATCTTGCCATAGACTACGGTGGCCGTGACGAGATAACAAGGGCGGTGCAGCAACTTGCCGACAAAGCAGTGCTGGGCGAGATAAAACCTGAGTCTATTTCTGAGGAACATGTAAGCTCTCATCTCTACACTGCAGGTGTTCCTGGGCCTGACCTCATAGTTCGCACCGGCGGGGAGATGAGAATATCCAATTTTCTCATCTGGCAATCTGCCTACGCTGAGCTGGTGTTTTCCCCTGTGCTTTGGCCTGATTTCTCCGAACGGGATCTTCTTTTGGCAATATTGGAGTATCAGCGTAGGGACCGAAGATTTGGCAGCCTCTAGAAGTTCCTATGTTTCCCTGACAGGAGGGGTCTTGCTTGAATCAGAGAGTCTTGAGTGCACTCATTGCCATACCTCTTGCACTCTTAGTCATAGTATTAGGTAGAGCCTACTTGGCTGCAACCTTACTTGCTTTCGGAATACTGGGTGTCAGAGAGTTCTATAAGCTGGCTCAGTTCTCAGGTTACGGCCCTTCGGAACGAGTTGGAGTTCTTGGTGTAATAGCCTTTGTAGCTCTTGGTTATTTAGGTTTGCCACAGACTGTAGGCCTTGTTGTAACTGCAGTTGTCATCACGAGTCTTGTGTGGCAAACACTGGTTTTTGAAGGTCAAAATTCTATTGCAAATTCTGCCATAACCTTGCTGGGTTCAGTGTATGTAGGACTGCCTATGGCTGTAGCACTTATGTTGCGCAGCACCGGCGGAGGGCACGCCGGGTTCGGGTATCTGCTGATAGCTATTCTTACTGTCTGGGCAACGGATATAGGAGCCTATTACGGAGGAAAGGCCTTAGGAAAGCGTAAGTTGGCCCCTAAAGTAAGCCCGAACAAGACTTGTGAAGGGGCGATCATGGGTTTAGTCTGTGGTGTCGCAACAGGTGTTGCTGTAAGGTGGTTAGGTGCTGCCTTACTGTGGTGGCCACATCTCAGCCTAGGCCATAGCCTGGTGCTTGCTGTCA
>DUNJ01000015.1 GCA_012839395.1 Tepidimicrobium sp. | reverse complement strand
TTTTGCCACCTTTAATATAGATATCTTTTATCTCATCTAGGGAGGCTATCCTCCCGTTTTTTAAAATGTAATCCATATCCGTCCTCCCAACTATTATTTTTCTACTATCACTGCTACAGGTCCCCCACCAGCCGGTCCCTGATGCTCAGCTCCACCGGATACATATACCATAGGATCACCTACTATGGAGGCTATAACCCCATTTACCACTGCCCTAGCATGACGGGTATGGTTTATATCCGAGTCGGTAAGCATGGTATTCCTTCTACCCCTTACATATCCGTCCGGAGATGCTTCCGCCTTTGCCAACACATTTACAATCCTCTTCCTATCCTCATCACTTGGAAGCTTATCTACATCCAGCCCACTATCCTTCATCGCCTCTACTACCGCTTCTAAATCTATTGCATCTTCCATTACACTATGGCCGATCCTGTATTTGCTGATGGATTGTTTTGAATTTCCCATCAATATTATTTCGCAATTCATCAATTCTACTCCCGCAGAAGTGGAGGCTACCGTCGAATAGAGAGACCAATCATTTAGTATGCTATCATCGGAAAGATCGGATTCCTCTATTTCATGTAATGCCACTGCTACTCCAAGTGCAGAGGCTCCTCTGGAATATCCCATGGATTTATAGGTATCCTCTACCACTACATCCTTTCCACGAGATTTTGCATCTTTAATCCTATCGGAGGTCAATAACGGGCATTTTATTTGAACAAAATGCACATCTTCCCTTGATTCTATCCCCGCGGTTTCCATCAATTCTAATACGGTCCTTTCAACCTCCTTCACCATGGCCATGGTTCCTATCTCTTCTGGTAAGAAGTCTCTTGTAAATCCTACACTTACCGCTAGGGATTTTTCATCTCCCGCTTCCCCACCTACTTCATCGACGGTAAATATGGTGGCATGGGGGCTCATTACCCCTTCAGTTCCTCCCGACATTACAAACGCAACCTGCTTTTCCACTTCCTCTTCAGTTTTGCCCATTATGTCAGCTAAATAATTGCGGAAAACAAAGGTACAAAACCCTCTGGTAAAATCGTTTACACAGCCGTTCCCTTCCGTTTTGCCCAATATGGCTACTATGCTCTTAGGATCGATTTCACCAAATTCAATTAATTTCTCCAGGCCCGAAATATCATCAGGTCCTGCCATTTCAACCTTATATACATTTACATCCATCATAGGACTTTCCCCCCAACTATTTTATTTTTTAACATTAAGGTCTATTTAATATGCCCTGAATACGTTTTCTTATTCATATAGCTACCCACTAAAATTCATCAAATCGTCATGATAAGTAGCTAAAAAAAGAGGGATGTAGTTGTTAATAGTTGACAACTACACCCCTTTAGAAAGATCACATGGCTAAATGTCAATGGATATATCCCATGCTGATTATCCCTTTAACGCCTCCAGAAGATGCTTAGATTCTGTTGTCCATCCAAATATCCCACCTTGCTGATGAATCATCCTTATAGAGGCCTCCTGATCCCTAGGATCAAACGCAGCGGTACAGTCCTCCAGCATCAGACATTCAAAGCCCCGATCATTGGCCTCCCTTATGGTGGATTGTACACATACATGAGTAGTAACTCCAGTTACTATTAGGTGGGTAATTCCTCTATTGTATAGTAATAGATCCAAATCGGTCTGATAGAAAGAACCCTTTCCAGGTTTATCTATTATGGGTTCACCTTCAATAGGTTTAAGTTCATCCACTATATCATGGCCGTATTCTCCCCTAACCAATATCCTTCCCATAGGACCCATATCTCCAATTCCAGCTCCCTGTATCTTTCCCCTTCTCAACTTGCTAGGTGGGCAGTCAGATAGATCCGGCCTATGCCCTTCCCTAGTATGGATTACAAACATATCCTTTTCCCTCGCCGCCTCCAACACCCTCTGCAAAGGCTCGATAATAGCTCTGGTTGGAGTTATATCGTTTCCAAGCTTTTCCCCAAATCCACCTGAAGCACAGAAGTCCCTTTGCATATCGATTATAATCAAAGCGGTCTTATCCAAATCGAATTCATATTCATATGGTTTTGCCTTAACAATATATTCAGCCATCTTAAATTCCTCCCCGTATATATAATTTCCCCTATTCTTCTAGCGTTCCAACCTGAAACCTATCTGTTACAAATAGCAATAGAGCAATTATCAGATATCCTATTACCACATCATTTGCCTTTCCTAACCCCACTTCTGGGCTATGAATTGCACCGACAAATGTCAGCCCAGCTGCTATGAATGTAGTTATTATCGCCTTGTTCAATTCCCTATCTATAATGAAGACGCATATGCTACACCAGATCATGCTCACCAATATTGCTCCTGTTCCCAGTATCATCATTCCCTCATATTCTACGCCCGCAATGGCCAGCTCCTGGAAACCTATCTCCCCTGCCGCCTTTCCTGCTAGATCTAATGCGGTATCTATATTGTTGCGAACCCAATCCGCAATCCACGGGATTATGCCGAGCATTACCGCCGGGGCATACTTGCCATCTACCGCTGTAAAGGCCTGGGCACCTATTACCAACCCTATATATACTAATATCGGAACCACTGCAATTATGGGGATTAGATTGGATAGTAATTCTATGATATTAAACCAGGTTATTAGCATAACTACCAATCCCATAACCCAGGAATACCCCAATTTAGCTCCCATACTCTTCCATCCAGGATGCCCTATGAATACTGCAGTTGGAAAAGGGCTCCCAAAGAGGCTAGCTAGTATAGATGTTGCACCATTGGCTAGTAGCGTTTCGCTAACCCCATAGCTATCCCCCGCTATCGATGCACTTTCTATATTATCAATACTTTCAAAGAAGTTATATACGCCCAATGGAATCGCAGCAGCTAGATAAGGTGATGCGTACTTCATCCCATGGATTATATTAGCAATGGAAAACCTTGCATATTCAAACTTCACATGTGTAAATGACGTTACCAATGCATTATAATCCATATGCCCCGTGCCCCACCCAATTATGGTTCCTAGTATTATTGCAAATAAACCAACGGGTATATTGAATGGCATCTTCACGTTTCCAAACCACCCGAGTAATATTATGGCCAATGAAACAAACCCTATATATGGCAAGTTGAATGCCTGCATGGTTGGATTCATTGCGATAAATGTTATGGATACACCTGCCAAGGAGCCCAACATAGCAGCCCTCGGTATCACCCTCCTCAACCCTGGCCCTATTACGGAACCCAGCGCCTCTATTATCCCCTCTATTAAACACCATGCCAGCCCAGCATACCAGGCTAATTCCGGATCCCCAGTATCCCAATATACCGGTCCAATTACCATAAAAACTATTAAAAACATATGTGGAACACTGGTGCCCGAGGGCAATGCGGTTACATCATTCCTTTCTTCCCTTAGGGCCAGCTTATAGCCCATCCAGGCATAGTATAAACCGCTTGCAAATATGGATAACCCGACAGCCGGCAATATCCTTCCATATACTATCCAGCTAGGCATACCTATTGAAATCGTCAACAGACTAGCCATTACGAGTATATTGCTTAAATTATTTGTAAATAGTCCAAAAAAACCATTGATATCTCCTTTGTCCCATATCTTTACCCTATGTTTATCCATATATAACCTCCTCCTAAATCTCCTCATTTTCTTCCTTTGAATTGCATTCTATCTACATTAGGGTCTATTTAATATTCCCTGAATACGTTTTCTTATTCATATAGCTACCCATTACAATTCCTTCAATCGTCATGATATATAGCCAAAAAACATGGGATGTAGTTGTCAACATATAACAACTACATCCCATCGCCTATATATCCCAATCCCCATTGGCCGATAACCATAAGTATATGCTTAAAGCTATGGATATATCCCCCACCTTGCTTCCATCATCTAAATCCATCCCCAACTCCTTCAGCTTATTCACCCTGTATCTAAGGGTATTATAGTGTACAAATAAAGTTTTAGCTGCCTTCTTCATATTTAAGTTTTCCTCTATTAATACCTTCATGGTCTCTATCAAATTCATATTTTCCGCTTCATCATAGGATATTATATCTCCTAACTGATCCTCGACATATTTCCTTAAAATATCCTTATCCTTCACCGCTGCTATTATATCGAATATCCTATAATCGTCATAATGATTTACCGAAGACATGGTATTTAACAAACTTCCCATCTTTGCACTATTATATGCCTCCTTATATCTAGTGGGAAATTCCTCTATATTCGATACCAAGTTTGAAATGCCTATGCTAATTTTCCCCTCCCCTTTAAGTTCATTCAATATCACATATGCAACCTCTATGGATTCCCTTTTTATATCCCCCATAAAATTAGCACCTATAAATATCACCAGCGAATTATCCATATATACAACCTTTATGTTATCCCTGCTAGCTGACTGTTCTCTATCCAAGAGCCTTTCTATCAATTTTTTATCCAGTATATACTCATATAGCTCAAACCTATCAGCTTCATTGCCTGATACCACTTTTAGCACCATCATTATCTGAGGAAAGCTCATATTCCATCCAAAGGTTTTGGCCCTGTTTATAGCATCCATATTGGATTGGATTCTCCCGCCCAAGATATCCCTAACAAGTGCATCTTGAAAGCTCCTCTCCTTCTCCACTATGGAATACTCTCTATAAAAGGTGGCAGCTATTAAAAATGCCGCCTGCTCCATGGCCACAACCATACTTCCCTGCTTCATATTTTCCCCCAATAGGATCAGGTAACCAAATCTAGTTCCGCCTGCGCTTATAAGATGCCTTATATAGGAGTTTTTATTATAAATGCGACCATTAGTTTCTATTATAAAGTCATCTCCCGCACTCTTCATAATGCGAATATCGTCCTCAAGTAAATCCCTTGAAGCGCACATCTTGTTACCATTGTTATCTAGCAATAGTATAGGGTATTCTACTACATCTGCTAGGCTATCCACCAAGGTCTTTATATCCGCTCCCCTTAAAAATAGCTTAGATAGTATTTCATGTACATGATCTCTAAAGTCCAATATCCTAATATGCTTATCTAAGGATAGCTTTAAAATTCCCATAACCATATTGGATAAGTTGGCACCTTCCGGCAGCTGTATTATGGGAAAGTTTAGCTCATCGGCTTGCTGGATCATTATACTGGGAATCCTATCCACATACCTTCCAGGCTTTATGCATATCCCTGCCAAGTTCAATTTCCAAAGCTTAGGTATTATACTATTCTTTGCCTCCTTATCGCTGCTTATTGGATACAGGGTGGTGATCAATAGATTATGTTTATCCACATAGGGAAATATATCTGGCACTTCCATCAACGCTGCATTGTTCACTATATTTGTAATTCCCCTCTTCCCAGCCACCAGCCTAGCGCCTTTAAATTCGTCCAATTCCAATATGTTAGCCACCGTCGTTATCATTCTAATCACCCTTGCAACAGCATATTTTATATATGTTAATGATACCCCATAGTAGGATAACTAATTATTTATATCCGCTGAACTGCCCTTGTAAAATTTGCCTTCAATTTCTACATAGGTTAGAAAAATTTTTAATATGTGTATTTTCGATTGTTCTAGTATGGCTTTGGGTATACAATCTAATATATCGTATATTGTCAGAATACATAGTTTATTCGAAAGGAGATAATTTCCATGACAAAAAATGTTGAAAGAAAAACCCTTAAGAGGGATTTGATCCTATACATATCCCTAATCATACTTATTCTCTGTTCTGCATTGGGAGTCATTTCCTTTTATATTTCTAAAAACAGTATGATATCCTCCACAGAGGATCTGTTGAAGAACAAGGCATACGATTCAGCTCAGCTAGTGGATGAGATTATAAACAGGTATATAACCAATATGGAAACCTTAAGCCACTTGGAGCATATATCCAATCCTCAAATCCCTTGGAAGGAGAAAGTAACGGTATTGGAAAAGGAGGCCGATAGATTAAACTATATCAATCTTGGGATAGCAGATCCAGATGCTTCCCTATCCTTAATCGATGGTTCCACTAAGGACGTTAAAAATGAAGATTATTTTACAGAAGCCATGGAAGGCAACGGATTTATATCCAAGCCATTTGTCTCCAAAGACGATGACCAAGAACTTATAGCCATTTCCACCCCCATTAAATACGATGGCAAGATAATTGGCGTATTGATAGGATACAAGGATGCCCAAAGCCTATATGAGATAGTTGAAAATATCGATCTAGGGGAAACAGGATATGCGGTTATAGTGGATGATAATACCGATATAGTATCCCACGCAAGTAGACAGATTGAAAGCGAAGGTCATACAGAACTGGAAGATTATATAACCGTGGAATCTAAGGCTGCCAAGGAGGCCTTTATGGAGATGGAGAATAGAATTCGAGAAAAGGCGGTGGATACCACCACCTTTGTGGAAGGTTCGGAGGCCATGTATGCAGGCTTTGCCCCTATACCTTCAAAGGATTGGGCTATTATGGTTGTAATCGCAGAAAAGGAGATATTGAAGGATCTGCAAAGCCTTATGTCCATAATAGCCGGTGCCACCTTGATGGCAATAGTACTAGGAATAATATTGTCCAATTTTATGGGAAATTCCATTACCAGGCCCATTAGATCACTAACGAGAGCGGCTATGAATATAGTGGATTTAGATCTATCCAAGGATTTGGAGGATAGCCTGTTGGAAGAGAAAAATGAGATAGGCGATCTAGCTAGAGGTTATCAGACCATAATAGATATACTTAGACGGTTTATGGAAGAGGTGTCCGATACATCTCGCCAGGTAGCAACTTCCTCCCAAGAATTGACCGCAATATCCTACCAGGCCACCGAAGCCTCTACTAGTGTTGCCGAGGCTACAGGAGATATTGCCTACAGCACCGAAAATCAACTTGAAGAAATATTGAATGTGGTATCCTCAATAGAGCAGATATCTGCCCAGATAGAAAATATCTCACACCAATCCCAGGAGGTAAACCATATAAGCAGGGAAGTGTTGGATAAAGCCAACGCTGGAAAAGATAATATATTAGAGCTTACACGGCAGATGAAGAACATCGATAGGAGTAGCACTAATGTTAGGGACTCCCTAAACGATATAAGCGAAAGCTCTAGGAGGATGGACGAAATAATAGAGGTAATTCAAAATATTGCTGAACAAACCAATCTCCTAGCTTTAAATGCAGCGATAGAGGCGGCTAGGGCCGGTGAATCCGGAAGGGGATTTGCCGTAGTGGCCGATGAAATAAGGGAGTTAGCAGAAGATACCCAAAGATCCACCGAGGAGATATACCTATTGCTAGTGGAAAACAACAATATGATAGATGCTGCCAATGTAAATATGGAGGCTAGCCAGGAAGAGGTAGAACAGGGTATACAAGCGGTGGATGTTACGGAAGCAACCTTTGAGGAGATATCGGATCTAGTGGTTAAAGCAGGGGAGGAGATCGAAAGCTCTGCTAAGGCTATAGCCGAAGTGGCACAAAATGCCGCCAGCATATTGGAATCTACCAGCTCTCTAGAGGATATGAGCAAGGATATATCCTCCCAAACCCAAAACGTTTCTGCAGCTACAGAGGAACAGACCGCTTCTATGGAGGAGATAGCAGCTTCTAGCGAAGCGTTGGACCAGATGGCGGCTCAATTACAAAGCTTTATAGAACGGATAAAGGTTAAGATTTAAAAAAGATGGCGGGATCACCCCGTCATCTTCTCTATTTCAATACCTTCTTCAAAAATTGTCCGGTATAGGATTTTTCCACCTGAGCCACTTCCTCTGGGGTGCCAACGGTTACCACCGTACCGCCCTTATCCCCTCCCTCTGGACCTAGGTCTATGATATAATCGGCGGTTTTCAATACATCCAAGTTATGCTCTATTACCAACACCGTATTCCCTCCCTCTACCAGGCGGTTCAATACCTTTATAAGCTTATGGATATCTGCCATATGAAGCCCGGTGGTAGGCTCATCCAATATATATATGGTTCTTCCGGTGCTTCGCTTGCTAAGTTCCGTTGCCAATTTAACCCTTTGAGCTTCCCCTCCCGATAGCTCAGTAGAGGATTGCCCCAACTTTATATAGCCTAACCCTACATCCAATAGGGTCTGCAACCTCCTCCTGATGGTGGGTATGTTTTCAAAGAACTCCAAGGCCTCTTCCACATCCATATTTAGTACATCGGATATGGTCTTACCCTTATATTTAACCTGCAAAGTCTCCCTATTATACCTCTTACCCTTGCATACCTCACAGGGTACATATACATCTGGTAGGAAGTGCATCTCCACCTTCAATATTCCATCTCCACGGCAGGCTTCACACCTACCCCCTTTTACGTTAAAGCTAAACCTTCCCTTCTTATAGCCCCTCATCTTAGCCTCCGGGGTCATTGCAAATACATCCCTTATATAGTCAAATACTCCAGTGTAAGTGGCTGGATTGGACCTGGGAGTTCTTCCTATTGGGGATTGATCTATCACTATCACCTTGTCCAGATTCTCCAATCCCCTAATCTCCTTATGCTTTCCTGGCTTTATCTTAGCTCCATTCAATTTTTGGGCCAAGCTCTTATATAATATCTCGTTAACCAACGTACTCTTTCCCGAACCAGATACCCCGGTAACACAGGTAAATAGTCCCAATGGGATCTTCACATCCATATCCTTTAAATTGTTTTCCCTTCCCCCAATTACCTCTATCCACTTTCCATTGGGTTTCTTCCTCGCCTTGGGGATTTCTATCCTCTTCTTGCCAGATAGATATTGACCTGTAATGGATTTGGGATTTTTCTTTATCTCCTCAACGGTACCCTCTGCCACTATATATCCACCATGAAGCCCCGCTCCTGGCCCTAAATCCACTATGTGGTCGGCGCTATACATAGTCTCCTCATCGTGTTCCACAACCAATAGGGTATTTCCTAGATCGGTTAAATTCCTTAAAGTCTTCAATAGCCTTGCATTATCCCTTTGATGAAGACCAATACTTGGCTCATCCAATACATAAATAACTCCTACTAAGCTAGAGCCTATCTGGGTGGCTAGCCTAATCCTTTGGGACTCCCCACCAGATAGGGTGCCTGCGTTTCTAGAAAGGCTAAGGTAGTCCAACCCCACATCGTATAAAAATCTTAGCCTCTCCTTAATCTCCTTCAAGACCTGCTCCCCTATTAGCCTTTGCCTCTTATCTAGCTCTAAATTCTCGAAAAACTCGATAGCCTTGCTAATGGATAGCTGGGTAACTTGGGCTATATTCAATCCATCTATCTTAACGGCCAACACCTCATCCCTCAACCTATTCCCCTTACAAGTAGGACAAGGGGTTTCGGTCATATACCCGTCTATCCTGTCCCTCATATTATCGGAGTTGGTCTCTTCATATCTCCTTTCCAAATTTCTTATGATTCCTTCAAAGGAACCCCTGTATCTCCTAAGTCCCCTGTATCGGCTTTCAAATTGAAATTCGATTATCCTATCGGTTCCATATAGTAGCTCCTCCATAAATTTTTCGGGAGCCTCTCTCAAGGGGGTATTCATATCAAATCCATTATCCTCTGCCAACCTCTTAAATATCTGATAATAATAACTAGATTCATTGCTAGTACTAAAAGGAGCAATCCCTCCTTCAGCTATGCTAAGATCCAGGTTTGGAATTATCTCGTCTTTATCTACCTCTTTATAATGGCCTATGCCATTACAGGTAGGACATGCACCAAAGGGGGAGTTAAAAGAAAACATCCTGGGGGATAGTTCTTCTATCCCCACTCCACAATCGGGGCAGGCTAGCTTTTGACTAAACATCATCTGTTCTCCATCTATTATGTCCACTATTACCAGCCCATCTGCCAACCTTAACGCCGTCTCCATGGAATCTGCTAGCCTTCCTTCTATTCCATCTTTAACTATTATCCTATCCACCACTATTTCTATGCTATGGGCCTTGTTCTTATCTAGGGAGATCTCTTGATCCACCTCATACATCTCCCCATCTATAATAACCCTTATAAATCCTTCCCGCTTTATATTTTCCAAAACCTTCTGATGTTCACCCTTTTTGCCCCTTATGACCGGAGCCAATATCTGAATTCTGGTCCTCTCTTCAAGCCCCATGACCCTATCTACCATTTGATCTACCGTCTGGCTTGATATCCTCTTGCCACACTTATAGCAGTAGGGGATACCTATCCTAGCAAATAGCAATCTTAAATAATCGTATATCTCCGTAACAGTTCCAACAGTGGACCTGGGGTTTCTACTAGTGGTCTTCTGATCAATAGAAATAGAAGGCGATAGACCTTCTATATACTCTACATTTGGTTTATCCATTTGCCCTAAAAACTGACGGGCGTAGCTAGATAAACTTTCTACATACCTCCTCTGTCCTTCCGCGTATATGGTATCGAAGGCCAAAGAAGATTTTCCCGAACCGCTTATTCCAGTTACTACTATAAACTTATCCCTAGGCAATTCCAAATCTATATCCTTCAGGTTATGCTCCTTAGCACCTCTGATTATTATATTGTCCCTTTCCAATCCTATTCACCTCTTGTTACTAGAGAAACCTATGCCTCCCTAGATTCAATTACTGTAATCCTGCCTCTTGCATCTTCTTCAGTTCGATCATCTTATCCCTAAGTTCAGCCGCCTTTTCGAAATTCAACTCCTCCGCTTCCCTTAGCATGGCTTCCCTTAGACTGTCTATCATGGATACTATATCCTCACCTGTAAATGCCTCCTCCGCATATTTGCCTTCATCTTCTAAAGCTACGGTGGCTTCTATTACATCCCTTACTCCCTTTGTTATAGACTTAGGAGTTATATTATGCTTCTTGTTGTATCTATCCTGTATCTCCCTTCTCCTATTGGTTTCATCTATGGTTCTTTTCATGGAGTTGGTTATTGTATCTGCATACATTATCACCTTTCCGGAGACATTTCTAGCCGCCCTTCCGGTGGTCTGGATTAAAGATGTTTCAGATCTTAAAAAGCCTTCCTTGTCCGCATCCAATATGGCCACCAATGATACCTCCGGCAGATCCAATCCTTCCCTAAGCAGGTTGATCCCTACCAATACATCGTACTTTCCTAGCCTCAAATCCCTTATTATCTCCATCCTCTCTATGGTATCCACATCGGAATGGAGATAGGTTACCTTTATATCAATATCCTTAAAATAATTGGTAAGATCTTCTGCCATCCTCTTGGTCAACGTGGTAACTAGGACCCTTTCGTCCTTTTCTGCTCTAGCCCTTATCTCAGCTACCAGGTCATCTATCTGATGTTCAGTAGGCCTTACATCTATCTTTGGATCTAGTAGCCCTGTTGGACGTATTATCTGCTCCACTACCTGGCTGGAATGCTCTAGTTCGTATTCCCCAGGAGTTGCCGATACAAATAATATCTGATTTATATGTTCCTCAAACTCTTCAAATTTTAAAGGTCTGTTATCCAATGCCGACGGCAGCCTAAAGCCATGCTCCACTAGATTGAGCTTTCTAGATCTATCCCCCCTATACATACCTCCTATCTGAGGTATGGTCACATGGGATTCATCTATTATTATTAGAAAATCCTCTGGAAAATAATCTATAAGGGTATGAGGCTGGCTTCCTGGTGCCCTACCGCTTAGATGCCTTGAATAGTTTTCTATCCCCTGGCAAAATCCCATCTCCTTAAGCATCTCTATATCGTATCTGGTCCTTTGTTCCAACCTTTGGGCCTCCAATAGCTTCTCCTGGCCCCTCAATTCCTTAAGCCTCTCCTCTAATTCCTCTTCTATGCTGATTATGGCCCTGTCTATCTTATCTTGAGATGTGGCATAATGGGAAGCTGGAAAGATGGATACATGGTTCCTAGCCCCTATTATCTCTCCGGTAAGATGGTTTACCTCCACTATCCTATCTATCTCATCTCCAAAGAACTCCACCCTTATGGTATTCTCGCTGGAGGAAGCTGGAAATATCTCCAACACATCCCCACGCACCCTAAAAGTTCCTCGGATAAAGTTTAAGTCGTTTCGCATATACTGTATATCGATAAGCTTTCTCATTACCTCATCCCTATCCTTGATCATGCCTGGTCTTAGGGATACTACCAGCTTTTCATAATCGATGGGGTCTCCTAAGCCATAAATGCAGAAAGAAGGGATGTTATAATAGTAT
>DUNJ01000146.1 GCA_012839395.1 Tepidimicrobium sp. | reverse complement strand
GCCTAGTGGAAGGTCCAATACAAAAGCTTGTTTTTTAATACCATATCCTCTATTATTGTAGTATTATCTACTACTGATTTTATTTTAATGCCAGGATTTTTATTTATAAATCGAGTAGTCAATTTGCTCAGTATATAGGTGCCTATAGTTATGGTTGCTCCTATTCTAATAGTGCTATTTTTTATAGACTGACTCATACTTTCTTCCATCTTATCAAACAATGAAACTATATGTCTAGCATAACCTAGTAGTTGCTCACCTTCTTTAGTGATATATAGCCTTTTAGATAACCTTTCGAACAACTTCACGTTATAATGGGACTCCAATTCCCTTATGGTTTGGCTTACAGAGGGTTGACTTATAAATAGCTTTTCAGCCGCCCTGGTCATGCTATTGGAATCGACGACAGCTAGGAAAACTCTCAAATGCCTAATATTCATCTATATCCCTCCTATAGGCAAATGCCTATGACCCTTATAAGATTATAGTATTTTACGAATGTAAAATCAAATGTTATACTGAGGTTACCGATGCATTTGGAGGGATCATATGGATAATATTAATGACAAACTACCTGGAATAATTCTCTGTGGAATTATTGCCATAATATCTTCTTATTTAGGTGGACAGATACCCCTAGTAGGAGGACCGGTATTTGCCCTTTTATTAGGTATACTATTGAATATGTTTATTGGGTCGAATACAACATTTACATCTGGCCTCAATTTTACATCCAAAGGTGTTTTGAAATTTGCGATTATACTATTGGGATTTGGCCTTAGCATTGGTCAGATAGTTGAGGTTGGCAGGATATCGCTTACAGTTATGATATTTACACTTGCAGCTTCCTTTGGGTTTGGATATATATTTGGTAGGATATTTAAAATGGACTGGAAGCTTTCTAGCCTTATCTCGGCCGGGACCGGAATATGCGGAGGTTCCGCAGTTGCCGCACTATCTCCAGTTATAGAAGCGGAGGATAGCCATGTGGCTTATGCAATATCTGCAACCTTTATATTCGATATATTAATGGTAATACTATTTCCTATAATGGGAAACAGATTAGGACTTTCTGATCTAGCCTATGGACTTTGGACGGGAACTGCTGTAAATGACACTTCGTCTGTAGTGGCTGCAGGATATGCTTATTCAAATGTGGCTGGTGAATTCGCCACCATTGTGAAATTAACCCGCACCTTATCCATCATACCGGTAGTGATAATATTTTCCTATATAGCGCAAAGGGTAAAAATTATGGAATCTATAGCGGAAACGGGACAAGAGGTTCTTGTAAAAAGAAATACTATATCTGTCAGATCCATATTTCCCTATTTTATAATATTCTTTGTTCTAGCTGCTATGATTAATAGCGTAGGATTAATACCTGATAATATAGGCTATTTAATGGATAGGGTTAGTAAATTTTTAATGGTTATGGCATTGGGAGCTATAGGGCTGAAGACGGACCTCACAGAGGTCAAAAATTCAGGATTAGCCCCCATGCTACATGGATTCATAATATCTGCTATAGTGGTGATGGTGTCATTGGCAGTTCAGATGGCATTGGGGCAGGTATAATATAGGCAAGGGCTGTGGCGAAAATTAACTAACTAGTTTCGCCACAGCCTTTTTTATATATTAGAATTTTTTGCTAGATAATATAATGTTTTAACCGGTACTCCAGTAGCTCCTTTGGGTAGATATCCATCCGCCTTTTTTAGATAGGAGGTACCTGCAATATCCAGGTGTACCCATGGGGTATCCTTTACAAACTCTTCAAGGAATAGGCCGGCGGTTATAGCACCTGCACCGTCGCCACCTATATTGTTTAGATCGGCAAAGTCCCCCTTTATCATCTCCCGATACTCGTCATTATTGGGGAGCTCCCAAATAGGCTCTCCTGCTATTTCACCGGCTTTTCTGACCTTATCCATCAGTGTATCATCATTTGTTATAGCACCTGTATTTATATTTCCTAGGGCTACAATACAGGCACCTGTTAAGGTAGCTATGTCTATTATGCTATCAGCCTCCAGAGTGTCCGCAGCATACCATAAGGCATCCGCGAGGGTAAGGCGGCCTTCTGCATCAGTATTCAATACTTCTATTGTTTTTCCAGACATGGAACCTATGATATCGCCTGGTTTATATGCAGCTCCAGAAATCATATTTTCACAGGCTGCTATTATACCCGTTACATTCCGCTTAAGTTTTGACTTGGCAATGGATTTTATAGCACCTATAACGGAGGCTGCGCCCGCCATATCTGAATGCATCGTATCCATCGCTTTAGCTGGCTTAATGCAGTATCCACCAGAATCAAAGGTTAATCCCTTACCAACAAGGGCAAGCATCTCTTTTGAACTGGGGTCTCCCTTATATTTTATCACTATAAGCTGAGGATCTTGGGAAGAACCGTGGGAAACGGCTAGGTAAGCTTCCATCCCCAATTCCTCGATTTGTTCCTTTCCATATATATCGACCTCTACCCCTAAATCTTTTAATTCCTTGATCGCCATTTTGGCAAGCATCTTTGGGGTCATGGAAATAGCAGGTTCATTGACCAAATCCCTAGCTAGGAAGACCCCTTCCATAATATATTTTATTTCATCTATTGCTCTTTTAGATTCTTCTTCCCGATCTTTTGGTACATTAATATATGCATCTTTTATACTTGGAATATTTTTTTTATCAGCAATATATTTTTCGAAACCATATTCTGATTGCAGTAACCCTTCCACCACAGCCCTAACTGCTTCCGAATGGGATATATTCTCCCATTTAGGTATGGATACACCGACGCTTTCAACCTTCAATTTCATTAACTTCTTTCCAGCTTTAAAGAAGGCTTTTCTAGTGGACTGGGATGTTAATTTATTTCTATCCCCCAAACCAACAAGGAGAACCTTATTATCCTCTGAGGCAATATCCGCAAATAACTCGCCAGAATCCCCCTTGAATATCTCCTTCTCCTTTAGATATTTATACAATTTTTCAATATTTTCCACTACCCCAGTATCCTTAAAGACCGGTATTATTGTAACATCTCCACCTTTTCCAAGGTTTATATTCATAAAATCACTCCTTATATCATATGTTTAGGCATTTAAAGGTTATAATGATTATTATTCTATCAGAATATATATATATTCTCAATTCTCATATTTAAAAAGAAAGGAACTTCAAATTTGAAGTTCCCATATTACTACATATCTACTTATCAATCTTTAGAACTTCTGATCCTTTTAAATACTTTAATACCTAAAAATGCTATTAATCCTATTATCAGAACAAATGGGAACACATAGACCAGTAGAAGGATTAGATTTTCTAACGCCTTCTTGAAGAAAAATACGGAATCACTAATTGCATTTATAAATCTCGTTTTAAAACTTGTATTTATCGCTTCTTGATTGGTTAACTTTTCAACTTCCTGTATATAGATGTATATAGTGCCGTAATCTACCTTATCATCCATATCCATAAGGCTAATTTTTAGCTCTTCCTTTTCGTATATTATATTCGCTAGCTGCTCTTCTAGTTTAATTATATCTTCAATCTTTTCCGCCTTGGCTAGGAGGGTCAGAATTCTCTCCTCTTTAACTTCAACAACCTTTAGCCTGGATTCGATATCCTTATATCGTTTGGTTATATCTTCCTTTGAGGTGTTTTCACTTATCATATTCCCAATTTCATTTAAATCCGATTTAAATGAGTTTATGCCGTCCTTTGGAACCCGGATGGTATAGTGAGCATTTCTATAGCTTTTATTGCCATGGTGGGGATTATAGCTTATACTAGAATTCTCTATATATGCATCGTGCTTTTCTATTAATCCATTAAGATCTTTATTGGTTTTATCAAATTGGATAGTTTCAAAATGGATATCTATGGTAGTGATTATCTTTTCTGGCTCCAAGGGGCTATCATATTCCTCTTCTTTTGAACTCTTTACATCTGCTGGTGCAGCCTCTATGTCATCTGTTGATTGTTTTTTGGTAGAATTGAGGTTTACACTCCCCTCATCGGGAATGCTTTCATTTGTACCGCATCCTATTATCAGGAAAAGGATCAATAATAGGCTTGAGCATAATATTAACTGACCTTTAAGCCGTCCCATAATTCACCCTCCTTTTATTCATTATATCAGGAAATGTGGAGTATTATTTACAGAGAAGTTACAATGAATATCTTATAAGGGGATTTGACAATAAAAAAACTATATGATATGCTTTACGAGTCGTAGTATAACAATAGAGGGAGAAATGGCTCTTGGCTTTTTGAAAGTTGCATTTATGGTGAAAATAAATATAGAAGAGTTAAATAGCGGGAATCTTGAATTGGATTCAGTTCAAATTAGAGGAATATAATAGAATATTTTTTAGGGGAAATAATCATTTTGCGTAATGGGAACCTTTGATGACAAGATCAACAAACTAACAGGAGGAAAAGATGAGAAAATGCGAGCTTTAAGCAAAGAATCCAAGACAAATTTCCATGTACTTTATGATTTATCCAACAAATATTATGATAAATTATAAAATTTTCTTATATTGATTTCTATCATTTATGAAAAAAAGATTTACAAAACTTCAATATAGGTATATAATAGTGTTGATATTCATCAAGAACAAATTTGCAAATATTCTGCGTTTAGAAGGATGATGAAATAAAACTTGCAGAACAGAAAAATAAGGGGGTATTATTATGTTTAAGAAATCGGTAACTAAGATATTATTGTTAGTACTGTTGGTGGCGCTGGTGGCCGGTTGTACTGCGCAAGGAAATGGTGATGATGAGGGTGCAGGAGATGCTGGGGGCACTAAGTATATATCGATAGCTACTGGTGGGACAGCAGGAACATATTATCCTTTAGGTAGCGCCCTATCGCAGATCTTTAATGATAATATCGATGGAGTAACAGCTAACGTGGAATCGACAGGGGCCTCTGTAGAAAATATTGAATTAATAGCTAAAGGCGATGCAGATATAGCATTTATTCAAAATGATATTACCTATTATGCAGCTGAGGGTATCGAGGTATTTGAGGGTAAAGATAAAGTAGAGAACTTGAGAGGCTTAGCTATGGTTTATCCTGAACTGGTACAGATCGTAGCTACAAAGGATTCGGGCATTGAATCAGTGGAAGACCTAAAGGGCAAGAAGGTTGCAATTGGAGCTCCTGGTTCAGGGACAGAAGCTAATGCAAGACAAATACTGGCTATCCATGGATTGGACTATGATGATTTAGGAAAAGCAGATTTTCTATCCTTTGATGAGGCAGCAGCCCAGTTGCAGGACAAACAAATAGATGCAGCTTTTATCACCGCAGGAATTCCTACCGCAGCTATTACAGAAGTATCTCAAAACACGGATATAGTGGTTGTATCGGTATCAGAGGATAAGATAAACGAAGCGATAGAAGAATATCCTTACTATATTGGAATTGAAATTCCTAAAGGAACCTATGAGGGACAGGAAGCAGATATATCTACTATAGCAGTTATGGCTATGCTGGTAGTGCCTGAAGATTTAGATGAAGACTTGGCTTATAATATGACTAAGACTATATTTGAACAAAGGGATGACATTATAGCTACTCATGAAAGAGGAAAGGATATACAGTTAGAAACTGCTCTTACTGGAATGCCGATAGAGGTGCATCCCGGAGCTATGAAGTATTATGAGGAACAGGGAATTAGTCAGTAAGATCAATTCTTCAAGGAGAAGTGGGCTATTGACTATTACTATAGTAATATCAATAGCTCTACTCCTTCCCATCCATGTATTGAAGGCATCCAATCATAGGACTGGAGAATACCTATCCGGTTGGAGGGTACGAAAAGGTGATAGGTTCAATATAGAATACACCCACTCAATCCAACTAACACCTGTAATTGAAACATATTATATAGATAGAGACGGTAGGATTGTATTAGAGGAATCATACTTCCATTCCTATGGCGCAGGGTTACCATCCGACACTCCATATAGATTTGACATAACCAAAGATGGATTTAGGATATATGAAATCTATGAGGAGCTGGATAACCTCGTATACAGAACAGGTGCTATAAGAGCAAACCATAGGATCTTCCTGAAAGGGAAGGCCTATCCATTTTTGGGATTTTCAAAGCCAAGAGAGAGCATAGTGTTTGAAGTAGAAAAGATGCCCTTATTACAGTATATAGCGAAGGAGGTATACAATGTCACGAAAAAAATCCATTACAGAAAATGAATCAGCGCTAGATGTAGAACAACTATTAGAGGAATACGATGCAGATGCAAGTAAGTCTAGAAAATTTGATGGTTTAATCGGTAGGATTACAGCTTTGATAGCCATTGCAATGTCAATCTTCCACCTCTATACTGCTGGCTTTGGCACATTGCTTTCTGCAAGGCAAAGATCCCTTCACGTAATATTTGCATTTACATTGGGGTTTCTATTGTTTCCAGCTAGCAAAAAGAGCGATAAATCTAAACCCTCCATATTGGATTATATATTTGTAGCAATTAACATAATTATATTTGGATATTTATTCGTTTATGTAGAACAGATCGCCTATAAAGGCGGTAACTTGAACACCATAGATATACTATTTGGTGGCATAGCAATTTTATTGACATTGGAAATTACTAGAAGGGTTGTAGGTCCTGAACTACCTATAGTTGCAATAATATTCTTGTTATACGCTAAACTTGGTCCCTATTTACCAGGAATTTTGGCCCATAGAGGATTTAGTTGGGAGAGAATTATAAATCATATGTATTTAACCCTGGAGGGAATACTAGGGGTACCTATTAGCGTTTCATCTACCTTTGTGTTTATGTTTATATTGTTTGGAACTTTTTTAGATAAGACAGGGGTAGGAGAATTCTTTATAGATGTGGCCTATGCATTAACGGGACACTTGAAGAGCGGGCCAGCCATGACTGCTGTTGTAGCTAGTGGGTTTATGGGTTCCGTATCTGGCAGCTCTGTTGCAAATACCGTTACTACAGGAGCTTTTACCATACCCTTGATGAAGAAGATGGGGTACAGGCCCCACTTTGCAGGAGCAGTAGAGGCAACCGCCTCCACCGGGGGACAGATAATGCCGCCGGTAATGGGGGCTGCAGCATTTATAATGGCTGAATTTACTGGAATACCCTATGTTAAGATAATAGCGGCTGCAGCAATACCAGCTTTACTATACTATTTTGCAGTTGGCATAATGGTTCATCTAGAGGCTTCCAAGCTGGGGCTTAAAGGGATTCCAAGGGAAGAATTGCCTAAATTTACCCATATAATGAAAACCAATGGATATCTATTGGTTCCATTATTCGTTATAGTCTATCTGCTAATAAAGGGATATACGCCCTTATTAGCATCATTTTGGGCAATAATAGCTAGTGTGGTAATTGCTGTAATAGCTGTGCTGATCAAAAGAGACGGATCCTTTGGAGTAAAGCAATTCTTTAGTGCACTGGAACATGGAGCTAAAGGATCAGTAGGGGTAGTTTGTGCCTGTGCCTGTGCCGGAATAGTGGTGGGCGTTGTTACATTAACAGGTTTAGGTTTAAGGGTAGCAGAACTTATAATTAGCCTTGCCCATGGTAAGCTTATATTGACGCTTTTCTTTACTATGATAGCTTCCATAATACTTGGAATGGGATTGCCTACGACAGCAAAATATATAGTACTTGCTACTATGGCTGTGCCAGCTTTAATTAAATTGGATGTAAACTTGATGGCTGCCCATCTTTTCATACTATATTTTGGAGTTGTAGCAGATATAACTCCACCTGTAGCCTTGGCGGCTTATGCTGGTGCTGGTATTGCAGGGGCCAATGCGATGAAGACGGGATTTCAAGCTGTAAAATTGGCCTTAGCAGCCTTTATAGTTCCTTATATATTTGCCTACGATTCCTCTTTAATCCTTGTCAAGGAGGTCGTGGGAGGGGAAGTTGTATTTTTACCATTTATAAATGCAATCCCTATGATTGTGTCGGCTGTTATCGGGATAGTTTGCTTAGCCTGTGCTGTTGAAGGTTATCTGATATCTGAATGTAAAACATACGAGAGGATATTGTTGCTTGCTGCGGCTATTTCCCTATTAAAGCCAGGGCTTATAACCGATATATTTGGAATAGCAGTACTAGCGGGTATATATTTACTTCAAAGGTTTAGAAATAGGGATGGAGTAGAACAACCCGTTAAAATGTAGATATATAATAATGGCACCTGAATTCAGGTGCCATTATCTTATGCAAGTCTTGAATAAAATTCTACCACTAGCTGGTCTTCTATTTCAATGGGTACTTCTTCCCTTTCCGGCATTCTCAACAGTTGACCGGAAAAACTGTTCCTATCCTTTTTCAGATAAGGATATTTATTGGATATGCTAGATAGAAAGTTATTCCTAAACAGCTCTATGTCCCTGGATTTTTCTCTAAGGGAGATTACATCTCCTACGGATATTCTGTAGGAAGGTATATCTATCTTTTTCCCATTGACCAATATATGACCATGAACCACCATCTGCCTAGCTTGTCGAATGGAAGAGGCAAAACCTAATCTATACACTAAATTATCCAGCCTGGATTCAAGTATCCTAATCAAGGCATACCCAGTTTGATTTTCCGATTTTTTAGCTTCTTGTATATATTTGACAAATTGTTTTTCCATTACTCCATAATATGCTCTCAATCTTTGCTTTTCTAGTAGTTGCATTCCATAGTTGGAAAGCTTCTTATCCCCTCTTCCCATGCCCTTAGCTGTTCTATTCATAGCTTTTGGATGGCCGCATACATTCAATCCCAATCTTCTACATTCTTTAAACCTGGGATTCATCTTCTTTGCCAAAATTATCATCTCCATCTAATATATTGCCGCGATAATTAAAAGCCATTTATTAATATAACATAAAAAGCTGGAATTGTAAATGATAATCGTTATCAAACTAGAGGAAATTATTGTCTCAACACGTCTTATTTTATGAGAGAAAGCAGGGTAAAAGGATATCGGAAGCAATATTTGTGGCTTATACATTATATACTTTGATTCTTCCTGCTTACACTCCGATTTGGATGGAATAGCCTCGTGCTGGGGTATACCACGATATTACTCATAGGTAACTGTCACGGGTTTAATGGGCTGCTAGTATTTCTATTGGCATTAGCGGATAGAACATAGGATACTATGGAGAACTATAGATTACCATCAATGATGATAGAGAGTATGTGGTGGAAGGGGGCCCTGTTCTTTCTACTGAATTGCCTTGGCTAACGGAAAAGGAAAATTAAAGATGGGTTAAAGAGGGAGTAGAGATCGATTTTAAACTCGGGCAGTATGTACAGCTGAAGGCTCCCATATATATGGGATAATGATGTAAGGAGAAAGACCAGATTCTATTTTGGTGTCAGAACTCAAGATAATCTATTCCTATTGGATGAAATTGTAAAGCTGGAGGAAGAATTATATAGTTTTAAGCCTATACCCAGCTTTTCTAAGGTGCCAGATAAACATAATTAGATGTTTTTGATTTTGTATAAATATTATTAGCCATTTATATAATAGATGTGATAAGATTTTAGATGTAATCAATATGGTGAAGAGGTGCATAGATGATAGAACTTGGTAAGATTCAGAAGCTAGAAGTGAAGAGAAACACTTCCGTTGGGGCATTTTTGAATACGGGGAAGCTGGAAAGGGGTGAAGATGTCCTACTGCCCAAGAAGGAAGTACCGGCTGATACCATCCCAGGTGATATATTGGAGGTGTTCGTATACAAGGATTCCCGGGATAGGATGATTTCTACCATGAGAAGACCTAGGATAACCTTGGGAGAGGTGGGTCTTTTAAAGGTAGTAGATATTACTAAAATAGGTGCATTTTTGGATTGGGGACTGGATAAGGATTTGTTTCTCCCTTTTAAGGAACAAACCCAAAAGCTAGAAAAAGGTAGAAAATATTTAATAGGGCTTTACATAGATAAAAGCCAGAGGCTTTGTGGCACCATGAAGGTTAGAGATTTTCTAAGAAGCGATTCTCCCTACAAGGAAAATGATTGGGTAAAAGGTACTATATATAGTATAAATGATGAATTTGGAGCCTTTGTGGCGGTAGATAATAGATATGAGGGTTTAATACCCAAAAGAGAACTGGTGGGGCTCCATGTAGTTGGGGAAGAGGTCAAGGTACGGGTTACCAATGTAAAGGAAGATGGAAAGCTGGACTTAAGCCTAAGGGATAAGGCCCATGTTGAGATCGACAGGGATATGGATAGAATCTTAAACAGGGCCAGGGAAAGTGGTGGAATCCTATATTTGAACGATTATAGTTCACCTGAAGAAATAAGAAGGGAATTAAGTATGAGCAAATCGGCCTTTAAAAAGGCAGTTGGAAGGCTATTGAAGGAGGAGAAAATAGAATTTATTGAGGGTGGGATTAGATTGAAGATATGACAGAGATATTAGAAGCTCAACAATATTTCAGGTGTTGGAGGAATAGAGATGGGAAATAGTAAGAAACCAAGGGGAAGAAAGACAATAGCTTCTGTTAAAAAAGCTATTGAAGTAATTGAATATATAGCCTATTCGGATGGAGAAGTAGGAGTTACCGAAATAAGCAAAGGCTTGAATTATGGAGTAAGTGCCACATATCATATGCTAAACACCTTAAGAGAATGTAATATAATAGAACAGAATGAAAGGACGAAGAAGTTTAAACTGGGATTGAAATTGTGGCAGATAGGGCTTTTGGCATATGAACAGAATCATATTTCAATCGTACTTAAGCCCTATTTAAAAAAGTTGAGAGATTTAACTGGAGAGACTGCCAATCTTACAATAATGGACAATGATCAGGTTGTATATATTGCCCAAGAGGAAAGCAATAGACTGGTGAGGATGTTTACACAAACTGGAGCTACTGAACCATTACATTGTACTGCGGCTGGCAAAGTTTTGTTGGCCCATAAAGCTAAGGAGATACAGGAGTTAATATTGAACAGGATTAAGCTGGACAAATATACTGACAAAACCATAGTTGATAAGAAAGAATTTGTTGCCGAGCTAAATAAGATAAGGAAACAAGGATATGGATTTGATGATGAGGAAAGGGAATTGGGAGTAAGCTGTATTGGGGCTCCTGTATTCGATTTGAGCGATAGGGCAATAGCATGTATCAGTATATCAGGACCAACAGCTAGGTTTACCAAGGAGAATAGGGAAAAATGGCTAGATATAGTATTGCAGGTAGCTGAAGAAGCTACAGGTTATTTGAGGACAATCGATTGATGGGCAAAAATGAGCATTAAACAATGTTGATGGTTTTTAAAAACTATCATATAATATATTAATAGCGATAAATGCGTTTTACCATGGGTAAAATCATCAATTTAAAACTTGAGTTCAGCATAGTATGTAAACACAGATATAATAGATAAAATGATCAGAGGGGATCGTAAGAAGATACTAAGACAATTAGGCTTCATATTTGAAATTTTATTTATAGGAAGCGTATTGGAGAGAATAATGGGAATCCCAATACCTGGAACGGTGCTAGGTATGATACTACTTTTATTGTTGTTACTTACAGGTATTATAAAACTGGAAATGATCGAAGAGGTGAGCCAATTCTTGCTGGAACATCTAGTCTTTTTATTTGTGCCGGCGGGAGTGGGCATAGTATCTCAATTAAATATAATTAAGGCTGAATGGCTGCCTATTTTAATAATTATGATAATATCTACGGCTTTAGCTATACTTTCAACGGCCATGACTATTCAGGGTCTTAGAAGGAATAAAAGAGATGTGAAATAGGTGGAATATTTGGATACACCCCTTTTTGGATTTGCAATATCCATCATAGCATTTGAGATAGGTATGTATATTAATCGAAAGACTAAGATATCGGTATTAAATCCATTAATTATAGCAACTAGCATTATAATAGGATTATTATTATATTTTGATATAGAATACGATATATATAATAAAGGCGGCAGTATAATATCCTTCTTTCTAGGACCAGCAACGGTGGTTTTAGCAGTTCCTTTATATAAGCAGATAGATAAATTTAAAGCCAATGGAATAATTATTTTGATAGGGATTGCAGTAGGATCTTTGGTTAATATAATCAGTATATTATATTTAGGAAAATTATTTGGGGTAACGGATGATGTGATTTTATCTTTGGTTCCAAAATCAGCAACGGCTGCAATATCCATGGAAATATCCAGGCGGATTGGAGGAATACCGGCATTAACCGTTGCAGCGGCGGTTGTTACTGGCATAACTGGAAATGTGATAGGAATTTCGGTATATAGAATATTTCACATTAAGGATGAGGTGGCTACTGGGGTAGGGCTAGGAACTGCTTCTCATGCTATGGGCACGGCTAAAGCCATGGAATTAGGAGAGGTTCAAGGAGCTATGGGTTCCCCCGCTATAAGCATAGCAGGGCTTATGACCGTATTTTTAGCGCCTTGGCTAATTTGGCTTTTTAACTAAAGGTTAGGATTTAAAAGGGGGAATATGTTGTGAAAACTAGAAGGCTTGTTATGATACCAGGACCAACTCCTGTAGTTAGATCCATCCAGGATGAGATGGCAAGGGAGACAGTTGCTTTTGGGGATCCGGGATTTGTAAAGGATTATAAAGAGCTATTGGTAGATATGAAGGAATTATGGGAACTACAGGTGAAGTATTCGTAATTGCAGGTACTGGGACCTTATCCATGGAAATGGCGATATCCAATACCTTGAGATCGGGAGATGATATGCTGGTTGTGTCCCATGGATTTTTTGGGGATAGGTTTGTGGAGCTCTGTGAAAGGCGAGATCTTAACGTAGATGTTTTAAGGAGTAAGTGGGGCAAGGCAGTTTCTGTTGAGGAAATAGAAGAACAGTTGAGGAAAAAGAGCTATGATGCTATAACTGTAACTCACGTAGATACCTCCACCGGAGTATCAGCGCCTATTAAGGAAATAGGGGAAATTCTTAAAAAATATGAGGATACCCTTTATATAGTGGATGGAGTATGCTCAACAGCCGGTCAACGAGAATATATAGATGAAATGGATATAGATATATTGCTCACGGGAAGCCAAAAGGCCTTTGGTGTAGCACCAGGATTAGCGATACTTTGGGCTGGAGAGAAGGCGCTGGAAAGAAGAAAATCGTTGGGAACTATAAGCGAATATTATATTGACTTTGAAAGATGGATACCTATAATGAATGATCCATCAAAATATTTTGCTACTCCTGCTGTCAATATGATCTGGGCGCTAAAGGAATCAATAAATATAATTAAAGAAGAAGGGTTGGAGAATAGATATAAGAGGCATATTAGAAATGGAAGGGCTATGCAGGCTGCTTTAGAAGGCCTTGGATTTGAGCTCCTGGCAGATAAAGACGTTAGAGCGGTCACTCTTTCAAATGCCTTATATATGGATGGCATAGATGATGTAGAATTTAGGAGCATATTGGCAGAGGAAGGAGTAGTTGTAGCAGGAGGTCTTGGGGATTATGCAGGAAAGATGTTCAGGCTAGGGCATATGGGTAATATTGATATTCATGACATGGTATCTACAATTGGAGCTATAGAGAGAACATTATATAGAGTTGGAGTAGATGTTGAACTGGGCGAAGGTGTGGGCATATTGATGGGGGAGCTATTAAAATAGGAGGATATATAGTTTAGTCGATAAAAGCCTAAAAGGATTACCTTTTAGGCTTCTCTTCTTTCTATTAAGAGAGCGGATTGACCCCTTAATTTTGGACAAAACCTCACTAATACTTTCAATATCATAATATTTCATTTTGCCCTTGTTTCATTGTATATTAATATCTACCTTCATCAAGGCCAAAGGCTATGCCTCTCAGAGCAGGCCTGGATTTCACCTTAATATGTAATTGCAAGTTTTTCAATGTGTTTGTTGATGACATAGATAGGGCTCTTAAAATAACTGGGTATGATTACCTCCTTAGGGGATACAATATAGTAAATGGAGTTAAGCTATAGAATAATATTATCGTGTTGTACGATATAGAGATCAATATATTTACAGTAGAAGATGGCGGGTATGCATCCCACGATATAGATTATTATGTTTTGCTAGAAATGAAATAGAAATTTTTATGGGTTTGAAATTCTATTAAAACATTTGAAGGGAGGTATGTGTAGATGAAGGAGATAGTATTTGCAGGTGGGTGTTTTTGGGGCGTGGAAGAATATTTCTCTAGGATTGAGGGGGTAATAGATACTAAAGTAGGTTATGCAAATGGTACGAAAGAAAACCCTACCTATCAGGAGGTATGTACTGGGACAACTGGCCATGCTGAGGCCTGCTATATAAAATTTGACGAAAAAACTGTATCGTTGGAGGAATTGTTGGATAGATTTTGGAATATAATCGATCCTACCTTGTTGAATAGGCAGGGTCCCGATAGAGGTAGCCAGTACAGAACAGGAATATACTATACAGATGAATTGGATAGAGAAATTATAGATAAGACTCTTGAAGAACAAGAGAAGAAATATAATAAGCCCATAGTTACGGAAATAAAGCCATTGAGGACGTTTTATGATGCGGAGGATTATCATCAGAGATACTTAAAGAAGAATCCGGGGGGATACTGTCATATAGATTTAGATTCTTGAATAAATAAGTAAACATTTTGGTGCCTGGCACCAAAATGTTTACTTATTGTTATAATTTACTTAAACAATTGCTTAACAGCTTGTAAAGTTATATACTTTAGGCTATCTACTACTAAATGTGCTTCCGATAGGTCCTGATTACCTGAGTTGGGATTTTGAAAGCCTATACACTTCATGCCCGCAGCTTTGGCGGCTCTTACCCCATGAGTTGCATCCTCTATTACCAAACATTGGGAAGGGTGAACTCCCATTTTTTTAGCTGCTATCAAAAAGATCTCCGGATCTGGTTTTCCTTTAGAAACTTCTTCTCCACTTATTAAAAAGTGTAGGTATTTACCTAAATTAAATTCTTCCACTATCCTATTGACGGCTTTCCTATTATTGGATGAGGCTAATCCCAGCAGATAGTCTTTATTGTAAAGGTTTAATAGCAATTCTTTAAAATGATCCACAAGTTTCAGTTTATGGATGTTTTTTAAAAATCTTTCTTTTTTGATATCTACCATCTCCTCTACAGAAAGGGAGATATCAAATTGTTCCTTAAACGTACTCCACATAAAATGGTCGGTTGTACCTATGAACTTTTCATATTCTTGTGAAGTGATATGGCCACCTAATTCCTCCAAAAGGCCTATTTCCAATTGGCGATGCAGGGGTTCACTATCCACTATAACTCCATCCATATCAAATATAACAGCCTTCAAAATATCTCTCCTTTTTCATTTGATTTACCTATTGGATTTTAATATAATAGGTATTGTTTGTAAAAAAGCCTTTGTATTAAATTTATAATATATTGAAGAAGATGTCAAAAGGGGTAAAAAGCAAATTTGTTCTCGGTGGGTATTGACACTATATATAGAGGTTTGATAAAATAAAATAACCACATATTGTATTACATATCTACATAAGGGGGAAAAGAGATGATTACTAAAATCAAAAAAAGGGATGGCAGGGAAGTGCCTTTTAATATAGAGAAGATTGCAAATGCCATATTTAAGGCAGCACAGGCTGCCGGTGGGCAGGATTATAATACGGCTATTAAGTTAGCTGAAGAGGTATCTTTAATATTGGATGAAAAGTTTAAGGATGAGATACCTGGTGTTGAGGATATACAGGATATAGTAGAAAAAGTTCTTATAGAAAATGGCCATGCAAGGACCTCTAAGGAATACATATTATATAGGGCCGAGAGAACCAGGGTTAGGGAGATGGATACTAGGCTTATGAAATTATACGAAGACCTAACCTTTAAGGACGCTAAGTTGGTGGATATAAAGAGGGAAAATGCCAATATAGATGGAAACACAGCCATGGGTACTATGTTAAAGTATGGCTCCGAAGGAGCAAAAAGGTTTTACGACCTATTTGTATTAAATCCGGCCCACTCCAAGGCCCATAAGGATGGGGATATGCATATTCACGATTTAGACTTTCTAACATTAACTACTACTTGTTGTCAAATCGATATCCTGGAACTATTCAAGGGAGGATTTAGTACGGGCCATGGATACCTAAGGGAACCAAACGATATTAGAAGTTATGCAGCTCTAGCTTGTATAGCCATACAATCCAACCAAAATGATCAGCATGGAGGGCAGAGCATTCCAAATTTTGATTATGGGATGGCCCCTGGAGTTAAAAAGACCTATAAATTCAATGCTCTTAAGCAGGTTTT
>DUNJ01000215.1 GCA_012839395.1 Tepidimicrobium sp. | reverse complement strand
TTTGTTGGTGGTGCTGCACGAGTTACTATTATCTTTTTTTCAGCAGAAATTTTGCTGTGCATAACTGCTTCCGTTATGTGTATATTTTGACCAGCTACAGCGGTGACATTTTCTAAATAACCCGCAGCAATATCTAAGCCTGCTTTTAAAAGACCCATTCCCCTTCCCTGGACCCCTCTTCGTATTACAATATTGCCTTTAGCTATCAATTCAGCAGCCTCTACAGTGCCTTTAACCTCTATATCTTTTTCGACGCTTATTTTGAAGCCACTTTTAACATTTCCATTTACTATAACACTGCCTAAAAAATTAATATTACCAGTTGCAGGTCCCACATCACCTCGTATTTCTAAAACCGGCACTACACTTAATTTACCATTGATTATATTAGGTTGTCCATCAATAGTTGAGAAAATCTTACCTTCATTTGATATTTGAATATTTTTACCAGCTACAATTCGCGCTTCCCTTCCCGGTTTAAAGGGTATCTTTTGACCAGTAACAGTTTGACCTTCAGTTCCATCGGTTGGAGGTATTATCTCGGCTATCTGCTGACCCTTTTTGACATTTGTTATCAAATCGAGATTGTAAAAATCTGCTTTGCCATCTTTTGAAACTCTGGGTTTTAAATCTCTTCGTATTTTAAAAAGATAATTTATTTTCCCATCTTGACCGTTTACAGCCTCTTTGCCTTGTGCTACTAACATCTTAGTGTAGTAAATCTCTCTATCCAATATCTCTTTTATTTTGTCATCATCCACTCCAAATACTACACCTTTTTGATTTAAGATATCCTTTATATCCTCAATAGTAGGAGGTGTTGTTCCAATAGCTGGGGTTAGAGATATAAAAGCCTTCATTTTGTCCTTAGATATTTCCACATTAATATTTGATTCTACTTTCAGATCTTCAGTAGTCTCCTCCAGAACATTTTTATAATTATCTATATCTTTTTTTGCATCTTTTACGGTATCATCTATAATTTTTTGTAACTCTAGATTTGGATCTTTCACTTTACACCACCCTTTCTAAGGAAATTTAAGCCTTCTGCTCAATTTGCCTCGAAGCCTAAGTATGGCCTTTGTGTGTAATTGTGATATTCGACCTTGGGACAAGTCCAAAACTTTAGATATTTCTTTAAAATTTAAGTCTTCATAGTAATAAAGAGTAATCACTGTTTTTTCTTTTTTTGGAAGTTCAGCAATAGCTTCTCCTAAGATTTTGCAAGTTTCCTTTTTTTCTATTAAAACATCCATAGGATTTTCTAAAAAGTATGTATCATCAGGCAGAATAAAATCATCAAAAGGAATTGTTGTAGTTAGAGGAGCTATAGATTTATACAAATTATTTAATTCATCACTTGTAATATTTAAATATTTACAAAGGTCTTCATCTTCAACAGTTCTACCTAATGTTTGTTCTAGATAGGAAAAAGCTTCTTGAAGAGTTTTTGCATTGTTCTTGATAGATTGCGGGACACCATCGACTTTTCTAAGTTCATCAATGATGGAACCTCTAATTCGCATGTAAGCATAAGTTTCAAACTTTACCTTCTTTGTT
>DUNJ01000014.1 GCA_012839395.1 Tepidimicrobium sp. | reverse complement strand
CTTCAGCCTCTTGAGTACTTCTCCACAATCTTTCTCCACAACTCTATATTTTGGCGGAGAGGGTGGGATTCGAACCCACGTGGGCCGGAAGGCCCCAACGGTTTTCAAGACCGCCCCGTTATGACCGCTTCGGTACCTCTCCAGCTACTATTCAAGTTTATGGTGACCCATCGGCGACTCGAACGCCGGACACCCTGATTAAAAGTCAGGTGCTCTACCGCCTGAGCTAATGGGTCGAATTAATGTTAAAAATGGGGTGGATAATGGGATTCGAACCCACGATCTCCAGAGCCACAATCTGGCGCCTTAACCAACTAGGCCATATCCACCATATTTATCGTTATATTTTATACACTAAGGAATTTTTAAATCAGCACACAAACTAGCTCTTCATTGCCCTATACAGCTAAGTCATAGATGTGTACGTGGAGCGGATGAAGGGAATCGAACCCTCGCGGCTGGCTTGGGAAGCCAGTGCTCTACCACTGAGCTACACCCGCTCAGTTTTTTTAAATATGAACTACTATCTAATACTGGCTGACGATATAAAATTATATCAGGTAATTACCTCTATGTCAATAGATTTTCGATGTTTTTTTAATCCATTTCCACAATTCTCCCCGACACCTTTTCTCCGATCTCTATTATACCAAAAGTTTTCCTTCTGTCCAGTCCTCTCGGCAAATAAGGGCTGCCAGGATTCATTATCATCATGTTGGACTCCTCTATCAACAGGGGTACGTGAGTATGTCCAAATAATACTATATCTGCTCCTATTTCTTTAGCCCTATAGAATAGATTATCTATACCATATCTTACCCTATGCTTATGTCCATGGGTTATAAACAAAGTCTTATCTTCCAATTTAAATATTTCATCCTCATTATAATTTTTTTCGAAAAAGTCTCCATTGCCTCTGACAATCCTAGTCTCTATTCCCGTTTCTTTTTCTATCCTTACACCATCCTCAACATAATCTCCCAAATGAATTATTAAATCTGGCCTAGCCATATGCTTTGTTTCATTTAAAAAGCCGTCTATATATCCATGAGTATCACTTACCACGAATGCCCTCATATCTATCATCCTTTATAACGTTCATTATCTCATCCTTTAATCTATTTAAAGCCTTCGCCCTATGGCTTATCCTATTTTTTACATCTTCGCTCAATTCTGCAAAGGTCATATCGTACCCATCCACTATGAATAGGGGATCATAGCCAAATCCATTCTTTCCCCTTGGTTCGAATGCAATAACTCCACTACATTCCCCATCCACCGTAAGTATATCTTTATTTTCCAACACTAATGCTATTACAGCTTTAAACTTCGCCCTCCTCTTCTCCAGGGGTACGCCCTTCAATTCCCTTAATAGCTTATCATTATTATCCTCGTCTGTAGCATCAGCTCCTGCATACCTTGCAGAATGAACCCCCGGGGCATTTCCACCATCTAAACAATCTACAAACAACCCCGAATCATCCGCTAATACCATCCCATCAATTCTGTCCGCCAATGCCCTGGCTTTTTTAATGGCGTTTTCCTCCAATGTCTCTCCATCCTCCTCTACATGAAGACTGGAAACTTTTACATCTTTCTTTGATAGAACGGTTATGGGAAGATCCTTCAATATGACCCTTATCTCCTCCACCTTATGAATATTTTCCGTAGATAATATCAGTTTCCTGTATTTCATCCTATTCTCCTTTAATATCAGTATTATTTCCTATAGTTTCCCCAATCTTTCCTAGAACTTCCCTCTGTTTAGTAATCAATTCCCTATTTCCCTTTTCGGCTAGTTCCAATAACTGATATAGTTGATCCTTAGTAAATGTACCCTTTTCACCTGTGCCCTGTATCTCCACCAGTTCATCATTATCAGTCATTATTATATTCATATCCACAGTTGCCCTATAATCTTCATTATAGCATAAATCAAGTAATGCAACACCATCTACTATCCCTACGCTTATAGCGGATACAAAATTGGACACAGGTATATGTTCTATTTCTCCCCGATCATATAGCCAGTTCAATGCATCTATTAGGGCTACAAATCCTCCGGTTATGGAAGCAGTTCTAGTTCCGCCATCTGCCTGTATAACATCGCAATCTATCCAGATGGTCCTTTCACCTATATGAGATAGATCGATTACCCCCCTTAAGGATCTTCCTATAAGCCTCTGTATTTCCTGGGATCTACCCTCCACTCTTCCTCTGGATGAATCCCTAATCTTTCTATTCTTAGTTGAACCGGGCAACATGGAATATTCACCAGTCAGCCATCCGGTGCCAGTTCCCTTCAAAAATGGTGGTATTCTATCCTCAATCATAGCGCTACATATTATTTTAGTATCCCCCATCTCCATCAAAACAGACCCCTGGGGATGTTTTAAGTAATTTCTAGTGATATTTACCTTCCTCAATTCATCAAAGCTTCTATTGTCTATTCTATTCATCTTCATCAGCCCCCATGTCTTTAGTTTGTCCATATAGTATTTGCTGGTACATTATTCCTAGCTCTGTTCCAGTTTATCAGATATAGCAATTTTTTTCTATATTTCAAACCTCATATTCAAATTTTACTATAGATATAAAATGGCTTTGTAAAAAAATAAGCTGCCTACTGGACAGCTCATTGCTCATTTGCAAAAGCGGGTATTGCCTTATCCATGTCAATATCGATTCCAGCCTCTTCCAAGGTTTTCCCATCGATAAGCATCTCCACTTGTGCTATCTCATCAAATTCAGATAGGGTTAAGCCAATGTTTTTTATCATCCTATTCAATATTACGCCATCTTCTGAAAGCTCTTCATTGTCAAAGGAAATATCCACATAGGCTATTCCATCTTTCACATCCACCCCATGGAAGCTAGCTCCCTCTGGAATGTCTGATTCAAGCCCTAAACCCTCTGGCGGCCCATCGAATAAGGTTTCAAGGGCAGTGTATACATTGGGAACTGGAGCTAAAGTTGGTATGGTAATGGGAACGAAGTACTCAAAATCCTCCTCCAAATTTGTTCCCTTATAATAGGCTACCACCTTAGATCTTCCTCTATCCAAATCTCCGGCTAGATTTATATCCTCCCTACCAATTGGAGCGGATACATCGGTTCCACAGGTTAGACTCGGAATAACCTCCCCACCTATCAAAAACTGTACGCTATTGATTCCCTGAAATTCCGTTAAGGTATATACTATCCCCTTAATCAATCCTTCTTCATCTTCCTCAGTCTCCTGTTCTAACACCTCATCGGAAAGGTTTACCTTACAAAGACCGGTCTCCTCATCGATGGATATCCCCAGTATTTTGGTTCCAGCTGGAATTATCGGACTTAATCCAGTAGATATGAGACTTTCCCTCAACTCAGCACTATCCACCATATTTTCCAATGTCACCTTGGCGATCCCTTCTTCCCAAGGTATTTTCCTCATAATAGGTACCAGCAATCCTTGCTTATCCTTAAAGTATAAAATTGTCTTTCGCATATTATCATCTTCGGTAATTTCAAAATCATATTCCTCCGACCTTATTATCTCCAATTGCTCATCCTTATCCCTAGAAAGAAATCTTTTAAATACTGCTTTTTCCTTAAGGTTGATAATTGCTAAAGCCAATACCAATATCAAAAGTATCGATGTAACTCTCCTATTGTACATCACTATGCCCCCTCCAACTTACTATTACATTATATTAGAGGATTGGGCATACTATGATTAATTATTTCTTTTGATATACAATTATTGTAGCTTACATGAACTACTTTGACATTGCCAATGCACTATATAATTCATCGCTACCAGGGGCTTCTATCTCCTCTATCTTGCCATCTTCCTCGATAAAAATACCTTCCTCGATAATCTCTCCAATAACCGTAACCTTTATATTTTCCTTTGCCAACCTATCCTCTATAATCTTGACCTTGGATTCCTCAGCAACTATCAGCATACTACCGCTAGATATGAGACGATAGGGATCTATACCTAAAATTGAACTTATCTGCTTGGTTACCTCCTTCATAGGGATCAAGTCCTTATATATCTTCATTCCCATACCTACAGCTACGGCCCCTTCCCACGCAGCACCAAGAACTCCCCCCTCTGTAATATCGTGCATATATCTAACTCCCACTTCGCCACATATAAGCCCTTCCCTTATAACGCTTATTGAATCTCCCATTGCCTGGGCCATTTCTATACTTTTGCTATCCATCCTACCCTCTAAATAGCCTTTCAACTCCTTTGCTATTATGGAAGTACCCTCAATTCCCGCATATTTGCTTATCAACACCTTATCCCCTACCTTGGTCTTGCTCGAATCTATCATATTCTTTTTTAATTGCCTTCCCACAACCGTGGTGGATATAACCATCCTGGTTACAGCATCTGTAACCTCTGTATGGCCTCCTATTATCTCTATATTTAATTCCCTAGCAGCCTCTCCCGATTCTTTCATCACTAATTCTATGTCCTTCTCCGTGGTTCCAGGTGGGGCTAATATAGTCATCAATACACCTATAGGTTCAGCACCACTACTAGCAACATCATTGCAGGATATAGAGATTGCAAGCCTTCCTATATCCTTAGTGGCCCCTGTAATAGGGTCCGTGGAGATTACGCAAACCTCATCCCCAAAATCCATAATAGCATTGTCCTCACCTATACCGGCTCCTACTAATACATCCTCCCTATCAACCCCAGTATTGTTAAACACTACCTTTTGCAATATCTCATTTGGCACTTTACCTATTTCCATATTTAATTCCTCCTTACAAGCCATAAGATACAATTCTATTTACCCACCATCTTCCATAAATATATTGTATCAAAATGCAAACACTTTTTGTACACCTTAGGTACACTTTTCACAATCATATTTTCTTTAAACTATGGATATAATAAAATTGTAAAAATATATCTAAAGGAGGAACTCTTTTTGATCATTCCCTGTTCTGAAAAATGTATCTATGAGGAAGATGGTCTATGTACATTAAAACATGTTACTAAATCATCTAATACCCCTCTCAAGGATTGCCCATACTATAAAACTAGGGGTAAGAAGAAAGATGAGCCTCCTTAGAAACTCATCCTGCCCCTCTATTCTTCAATTATATCCCGAATCATCTTATTTACCATCTGAGGATTAGCCTTACCTCTGGTAGCCTTCATAACCTGCCCTACTAGGAATCCCAATGCCCTGTCCTTTCCATTCCTGTAATCTATTATAGATTGTTCATTTTCAGATAATACCCCCTCAACCACCTTCTGCAATTCATCTTCGTCGCTTATCTGAATTAACCCCTTCTCTTCAACTATTTTGCCAGGTTTCTTACCGGTTTCAAACATATCCCTTAAAACCTTTTTTCCTATATTATTGCTAATCTTATCCTCATCTATTAGATCTATAAGGTCTGAAAGGTCCTTTGGAGTGAACTTTAAGTCCTCTACCCTCATTCCCTCATCATTCAACCTCCTCAATACATCCCCCATAACCCAGTTGCTTACCTGTTTTGGATCCTTTCCATATTTTACAGTCTCCTCGTAAAAGGAAGCTAACTCCCTAGATTGGGTTAACACATCTGCATCGTATTTAGGTAGACCATATTCTTTTATAAATCTCTCTTTTTTAGCATGGGGCAATTCTGGTAGCCTTTTTCTTATATCCTCTATCCAGCTATCCTCTACCTCTATTGGGAGAATATCACTTTCCACTGCATACCTATAATCAGCTGCACCTGCCTTCTCCCTCATTACTACGGTCTTACCTTCCACCTCATCCCATCTTCTTGTCTCCCTTTCCGTATCCTCTCCCTTTGCTAACAACTCCTTATGTCGCTCTTCCTCATATTCCATGGCTCTAACCGCTGCTCTAAAGGAGTTTAAGTTCTTCAATTCGGTTATATTGGTCCTTTTCCCAGTTTCAGCATCCACCACATTTATATTGACATCGCATCTAAGGGAACCTTCCTCCATCTTGCAATCCGATACCCCAATATACTCTAAGGTGGATCTTAGCTTTTCAAGAAATAGATAGGCCTCTTCCGGGGCATTGATATCGGGCTCCGTAACTATTTCTATTAGAGGCACCCCAGCTCTATTATAGTCCAATAGAGAGCTTCCATCTTCGGTATGGATGGACTTTCCTGTATCCTCCTCTATATGAATTCTCATCAATCTAACCTTCTTGTTTTCTTCTTCCAATTCTAGTTCTAGATATCCTCCACTGCATAAAGGCATATCGTCTTGACTTATCTGAAATCCCTTTACCAGATCTGGGTAGAAATAGTTTTTTCTATCCATCCTGCTATTATTGGCTATTTTACAGTTGAAAGCTAGACCTGCCTTAATGGCATACTCTACCACTGATCTATTCAATACAGGGGTTGCTCCAGGTAATCCAAGGCAGACCGGGCAACAATGGGTATTTACTTCTCCCCCAAACTCGTTTACGCATCCGCAAAATATTTTAGTATTTGTCATTAGCTCCACATGAATTTCCAATCCGATTACGGTTTTGTATCTCATTATTTATCACCCCCTATGGATGAATGCCTCTCAAAAGCATATCCTGCTTTCAATATATTTAGTTCTCCAAACCTATCTCCAATTATTTGCAATCCTACTGGCAATTTCCCTATATGACCACATGGTATTGACATAGCACAGATACCTGCTAAGTTTACCGGTACTGTAAATATATCCGATTTTGCCATTATAAATGGATCGTTATCTACATTCTGCTTAAAAGGCAGATTAGGAGTGGTAGGAGATAGTATTATATCGTATTTTTCGAAAGCCTTATCAAAATCTTCCTTGATTAAGGTTCTCATCCTCAATGCCTTCTTATAGTATTCTTCTACATGTTTATTGCTTAAAAAATATGTTCCTGCTAAAATCCTTCTTTTAACTTCCCTTCCAAATGCTTTTGTCCTCGTGTTTATATATAGTTCATCTAATGTTTCATATTCTTTAGCTCTGTAACCATACCTTATCCCGTCAAACCTAGAAAGATTTGATGTAATCTCCGAGGCTGCTATTACATAATAAGTAGATAATGCCCATTCGGTATTGGGAAGGGATATTTCCTCCACTTTTGCGCCTAAGGATTCAAATATCTTAATAGCCTTCATTAGCTTATCCTTAATGCCAGGCTCTATATCTATATTCATGTATTCTTTAGGCAACCCTATCTTCATGCCCTCTATACCTTCCTTTAAATTTTCTAAATAATTAACAGGCCCCATATCCACGGAAGTAGAATCCTTTTTATCATAACCTGCAATAGCTTCCAGCATCAACGCTGCATCCAAAACATTCCTGCCAGATACTCCTATCTGATCTAGTGAATTAGCCACAGCCACTAGTCCATATCTAGAAATCAGCCCATAGGTGGGTTTTATCCCTACAACTCCACAGTAGCTAGCAGGTTGCCTAATAGAGCCTCCTGTATCCGAGCCTAAGGATATTGCCACCTCCCCAGCCTTTACAGCTGCTGTAGACCCACCGCTGGAACCCCCTGGTGATCTATCTAAATCTACAGGATTTCTTGTTGCCCCAAAATAGGAGGTATCCGTTAATGACCCTATGGCAAATTCATCCAAATTGGTCTTGCCCAGTATTATACCATCTTCCTCTATAACCCTTTCAACGACGGTCGATTCGTAGGGGGGTATAAAATCCTTCAACATCCTAGATGCACAAGTAGTTTTAATTCCATAAGTAATAATGTTATCCTTTATACCAATAGGAATTCCGGCAAGAATCCCTAATTCCTCCTTATCTTTCATCTTCCTATCTATTTTATCTGCAATCTCCAATGCCTTTTCCTCAGTTACCGTAATAAATGCATTCAATTCCCCTTCTCTTTCCTCTATTCTCTCCAAATGTGCTTCTACAATATCCCTTGCCGATAATTCTCTATTCTTAAGCTTTGTTTTCATTTCCATAGCCGATAGCTCTATTATATCCATATCATCACTCCTATCTAATCCATCACTTTCAGTAGTTTAAAATATCCGTACTGTTCTTCCGGTGCGTTTTTAATAACATCTTCCCTAGACATACTGTCCTTAACCACATCATCCCTTAATGGTTGCGTCCCCGACATTATATGGTATGTAGGTTTAACCCCATCGGTATCCATTACTTTCAATCGATCTACATATTGCAATATCCTAGAGAAGTCCTCCATAAAACGCTCTATCTCTTCTTCTGATATGTTCAATTTACAGAGCTCTGCCATATTTCTGATTTCATCCTTAGTAATCACTACAATTCCTCCTCATCCTTCTTCACACCTATTATTTTAACATTTCCGTATAAGGGAAATCAAATCATCCCAATATCTCCAACAATCTTGCCTCATCTATTACATCCACGCCCAATTCTAATGCCTTTGCGTATTTAGAACCCGGGTTTTCCCCTACTACTATATAATCAGTTCTCCCACTTACGGAGCCAGTAACCCTTCCTCCCATAGATTCAATCTTTTCCTTTAGCTCCTTACGTCTATAGGATTGAATAGCTCCCGTAATTACTATGGTTTTCCCGGTAAACATAGAAGACTCTATCCCGGATTCCCCTTCATGCCTAATTTTTACCCCTTCGGATAATAGTTTATCTATTTCATGTAAAATCCTATCATCGTGGAAAAAGTCTACTATATTCTCCGCTATTGTTGGCCCTATATCGGGAATAGATACCAATTCTTCATAATCGGCATCTTTTATAGCCTCCAACGATTTAAAATGTTCTGCTAAATCCCTAGCGGTCCTTAAACCTACATTGGGAATCCCTAGAGCATATATGAAGGAATCCAAGGTAGTATTCTTGCTTCTTTCAATGGCCTTAAGAAGATTATTAGTCTTTTTTTCCTGAAATCCTTCTAGCTTAATAAGATCCTCATATTTTAGCTCGTACAATTCAGCTATATCCTTTAAATTCAATTCCTCGAATAGCTTTTCCGCAGTCTTCTCGCTAAACCCTTCAATGTTCATAGCATCCCTGCTGGCAAAATGGACCATTCTGGATACTAGCTGAGGTTTGCAAAACAATGAATTTGGACAGAATATGTGCACTCCATCCTGAACCAACTCACTATTGCAAGCTGGACAGTGGGTAGGCTTTAGTATCGGTTCTACCTCATCTTCAGTGTCTACAGTCCCCATTATCTCCGGAATCACCTCATTGGATCTTCTAACCAATACCCTAGAGTTGATTGCAACCCCCTTCCTCTTTATATCATCATAATTATTCAATGTAGCCCGACTTACGGTAGCTCCCGCAATTTCTACAGGTTCCAATAGAGCTATTGGAGTAACTTTCCCTGTCCTACCTACATTCCACTGAACAGATAATAGCTTTGTGGTAGTCTCCTCTGCTTCAAATTTATAGGCCATAGCCCAACGGGGAGATCTCATAGTATACCCTAACACTTCCCTAGTTCTTATGTCGTTTATTTTAATTACTACCCCGTCAGTCAATACATCTATATTATGCCTCTCCTCCTCTATTCTATCTATTTCCTCAAGCACCTCATCTATAGTATTGCATTCCTTAGCATAATGGTATGTTGGTAGTCTATTGTTCTTTATAAATTCCAACATCTCCATATGGGTTTCAAAGTTCCTACCCTCTATATAGCCTATATTATATAAATAAGCAATAAGGTTTCTCCTTGCAGTAACCTTGGGATCTAAATTTCGCAATGCCCCTGCTGCTGCATTTCTTGCATTTTTCAAAGGTTCTTCTGCTGTCCTGTTATATTCCTCCAATGCAGATAAAGGCATCAATCCCTCTCCTTGAACCTCCAACGTCCCCTTAAAATCTATTTTCAAAGGCAATGTTTTAATGGTCTTTAGCTGGGGCAATATAGCCTCTCCAATAATGCCATTTCCCCTAGTGGCTCCTTGGACCAATTCCCCATTTCTATATGTCAAATTTATGGTAAGTCCATCAAACTTATATTCCACCACATAAGTAGGTTCTGGAAGCCTTTCATCATTGTTGGCGTTATAATCTCGTATCAACCGTCTAACCCTCATATCCCAATCAATCAATTCCCCATGGCTCTGGCTTTTATCTAAGCTCCAAAGCCTTTCCAAATGGGTATGTTTTTCAAACTTATCCAATATATCCCCACCAACCCTTTGGGTGGGGGAATATGGATATACTATCCCCAGTTCCTTTTCCAATTGGACCAGCTCATCATATAGGGCATCGTATTCCTTATCACTTACCTTAGGATCGTCCAATGTATAATAATGATAGTTTAAATCATCTATTATATCTATAAGTTCTTCCATCCTTTTGACCTTATCCACAATCCTATCCTCCCTTCACTATCTCTATAGGTGCAATGGAGAGAAGCAACCTCTTCATCCCCACCTTATCAAATATAATTGTAGCCTCCTTATCATCATCCCTGTCCCTTAGCTGAGCCACAATCCCAATCCCCCATTTTGCATGCTTAACCTTAACTCCTTCCCTAATTTGATCCTGATCTATTAAAGACCTTCTTGTAGGGGTTACTGATCTCTCAGATAGATCTTTTACCTTTATTAGGTGCTCCTTTGGGTTTATAGCCTCGTTTCCTCCAATCCTTCCATATGATCCTCCATTTGGCTGTCCTCCTATATCGATTAACTCCTTAGGCAGCTCATCTATAAATCTCGATGGTCTACTATAGTTTGTCCTTCCATATATAGTTCTAATCCTTGCATGACTAATGTATAATAATTCCTCCGCCCTAGTTATAGCTACATAGCAAAGCCTTCGTTCCTCCTCCATTTCCGATTTATCTTCAGATTCCCTTATTATAGGAAACAAACCCTCCTCCATGCCTACCATAAAAACTATCGGAAATTCTAATCCCTTGGCAGAATGGACTGTTAAAAGGGTTACTGAATTGTCTACATCTGCTGTCTTATCCACATCAGATAGTAGTGAAACATTGGCCAAAAAATCCTCCAGGGTGCCCTCTGGGTTATTCACTTGAAAATCTATTGCTACAGATATGAATTCTTTAATATTATCCAATCTAGCCTGGGATTCTATACTACCGTCATCCTCTAATTCCTTTATATAACCCACTCCATAAACTACCTCTTCTATAAATTCCTGTATTTCCATCACTTCATCCATTGCTATAAATCTATTTATCATATCTACAAAGGCCTTTAAACTATTTTTGGCCCTAGTGGATAGGCCAGGTACATTTTCCACATCCAATAACACATCGTATATACTAGTACCTATCTTGTTCGCATATTCCTCCAACTTTTCCATGGTAACTTTGCCAATACCTCGCCTTGGTATATTTATTATTCTCTTTAAAGATATATCGTCTACCGGATTTTGAATCATCCTTAAGTAAGCAACTATATCCTTAATCTCCTTCCTATCATAGAATTTTAATCCCCCTACAAGCTTATAGGGTATATTGTTTCTCATAAAAGCTTCCTCAAAAATTCTAGATTGAGCATTGGTTCTATATAGGATGGCAAAGTCCGAAGGCTCATATCCTTCCCTCATATGCTCCTCAATTTTTCTTATGACGAACTGGGCTTCCTCATACGAGTCCAATACATTCTCTACAACTACCCGCCTCCCCCGGGCATTATCCGTCCATAACCTCTTCTCCATTCTGCCACTATTATTTTTAATAATATTATTTGCCACATCCAATATGTTTTGGGTAGATCTATAATTCTGTTCCAGTTTAACGATCTTAGCCTTAGGAAAATCTTCTTCAAAGCTTAATATATTGGTTATATCGGCTCCCCGCCATCCATAAATGCTCTGGTCATCATCGCCAACAACACATAAATTTTTACACCCCAAAGCCAATAGCTTTACAAGTTGATACTGTGCCCTATTGGTATCTTGAAATTCATCTATAAATATATATTTGAATTTTTGCTGATAGTATTCCAGTACATCAGGGTTAGTTCTAAATAATTCAACTGTTTTACTAATTAAATCGTCGAAATCCAACGCATTGTTATCCTTTAGCTTTTCTTCATATAATACATATAGCTTTTTCACATTTCCCTTAAAAGGATCCATATATTTTTCGTCAATATATTCATTTGGGGACATCATGCTATCCTTTATTCTGCTAATTATATTAAGGATGTGTCTTTCTTTATAATCATCCTCCCTTAGATCCAATTCCCCAATACACTCTCTCATCAATGCTATCTGATCATCCCTATCATATATGGAAAAGCCCCTTTCAAATCCGATCCTATCTATATATCTCCTAAGTATCCTTACACATACCGAGTGGAATGTTCCCATCCATATGCCATCTATGTTCCCACCCAATAGGTCGGATGTTCTCTCCTTCATTTCATTAGCCGCTTTGTTGGTAAAGGTTATTGCCAACATATTTCCCGGGAAAATTCCCTTTTGTTCGATTAAATATGCTATTCTATGGGTCAAAACTTTGGTTTTACCCGATCCCGCCCCTGCTAAAACCAACAGGGGCCCCTCTCCATAAAGAACCGCTTCTCTTTGTCTGTCATTTAAACCTTTTAAGTAATCCATTGGTCCACCTTCCTAATTAAACGTTCG
>DUNJ01000145.1 GCA_012839395.1 Tepidimicrobium sp. | reverse complement strand
TAAAATCTTCGTAAAGTTTCGCTTCTAAGGTATCCTTATGTTCATCATATGCATACCTATTGTTTGTAATCAATATCTTTTTCATATTGTACCCTCCAAAGTATGTACTATGCTCATGATATCATAAAATATAGGTAAGAGGTTGCTAATCTGCCTATATTTCTGTCGTATTTTTATTATAACCGATGAAAGGTTTTGCTTCAATTGCCGGAGCTTATGTTCCAATAAATAAGTTTCAATCTTTTAAAATTATGATAGAATTAATATATAAATATCAATGGGAATAGAAAGGATTTTAAAATGACTTATAAGGACAAGTTTGTTCATCTACATGTTCATACTGAATATAGCCTATTAGATGGTTCCAGTAGGGTGGAGGATCTATTGGACAGGGCTGTAGAATTGGGAATGAACTCATTGGCAATAACAGATCATGGCGCTATGTTTGGGGTTATAGACTTTTACAAAGAAGCAAAGAAGAGGAATATAAAGCCTATATTAGGTGCAGAGGTTTATGTTGCCATAAACAAATATACCGAAAGGGAAGCTAAGGATAAGAGCCAATACCATCTAGTTCTTTTAGCTGAAAATAACACAGGTTATATGAACTTGATGAAGATGGTTTCCGAGGCGTATATAAATGGCTTTTACTATAAACCTAGGGTTGATCACGATATATTAGAAAAATATAGTGAAGGCATAATAGCCTTATCTGGCTGTCTTGCTGGAGAGGTGCAAAAGCATATATTGGATCGAAACTATGAAAGGGCTAAGGAAATAGCCCTTAAATATAATAGCATATTTGGCCAGGATAACTTCTATTTAGAGTTGCAGGACCATGGAGTAGAAGAGGAAAGACAGATAAATGAACAGCTCATAAAGATGAGTAGGGAGACGGGTATACCATTAGTAGCAACCAACGATGTCCATTACTTGAAAAGGGAAGACGCATTGGTTCACGATGTGCTCCTATGTATTCAAACGGGCAAGACCATCGATGAAGAGGAAAGGATGAGATTTCCTACCGATCAATTTTATTTAAAATCCTATGGAGAGATGAAGAGCATATTTGGCCATGTAAAAGGGGCCTTGGAGAATACGGTAAGGATTGCAGAAAGATGCAATGTTACCATAGATTTTGATACCCTGCATCTGCCCGAATACCAGGTACCGGAGGGGTATACCAACGAGGAATATTTGAAAAAATTATGCATAGATGGATTGAAGAACAGGTATCCAACTATAACACAGGAGATAATGGATAGATTTGAATTTGAATTCAACACCATAGTGGATATGGGATATGTAGATTATTTTTTGATAGTATGGGACTTCATTAGGTTTGCTAAGGATAATGATATAATGGTAGGGCCTGGAAGGGGATCCGCTGCAGGTAGTATAGTATCCTATGCCCTAGGCATTATCGATATAGACCCATTGGAATATGAGCTATTATTTGAAAGGTTTTTAAACCCGGAAAGGGTGTCCATGCCGGATATAGATATAGATTTTTGCTATGAGAGAAGGGAAGAGGTTATAGATTATGTGGTAAAGAAGTATGGAGCCGACAGGGTTGCCCAGATAGCTACCTTCGGTACCATGGCAGCTCGTGGAGCCATTAGAGATGTAGGCAGGGCTATAAACATGCCCTATGGCGATGTAGATAGCATAGCCAAGCAAATTCCTATGGAATTAGGGATTACAATATCCAAGGCATTGGAGATCAACAAGGGCTTAAGACAGGCGTATAATTCCAAGGAAGATGTTAAAAAGCTGATAGATTTGGCCATGGCCGTAGAGGGATTACCTAGACATACATCTACTCATGCAGCTGGAGTGGTAATCTCCAAAGAGCCTATAACCAGCTATGTACCACTAGCTAGGAACAATGATGCTATAACCACCCAATTTGATATGACGGAGTTGGAGGAATTAGGGCTTCTGAAGATGGATTTTTTAGGGCTGAGAACCTTAACGGTAATAAGGGATGCAGTTAGTTTAATAGAGCAAAATCATGGAAAGAGAATAGATTTTTCCAACTTCGACTACGATGACCCAAAGGTCCTGGAGATGTTTGCCAAGGGGGAGACCTTGGGAATATTCCAATTTGAGAGCGCTGGGATGAGGCAATTTTTAAAGGAACTGAAACCAGATATGTTTGAAAACCTTATAGCTGCCAACTCCTTATTTAGGCCTGGTCCTATGAATCAGATTCCCAAATATATAGAGAATAAGAATAACCCAGATAATATAGAATATCTACATCCTAAATTGGAGCCTATATTGGATGTAACCTATGGCTGTATAGTGTACCAAGAGCAGGTTATGCAGATAGTTAGAGATATAGGTGGTTTTACCATGGGCGGGGCGGATCTATTGAGGCGAGCCATGGGTAAGAAGGACATGGATATAATGGAGGAGGAAAGGAAGAGGTTTATATATGGGGAGACCGATGAAGATGGCAATGTGATTGTAAAGGGAGCCTATAGAAATGGTGTAGATGAAAAAACCGCCAATAAGATATATGACCTTATGTTGGATTTTGCCAAATATGCATTTAACAAGAGCCACTCTGCCGCCTATGCGGTAGTCGCCTATAGAACGGCCTGGCTCAAACACTATTATCCAGTGGAGTTTATGGCTGCCCTTATTAGCAGTGTAATGGGGGATACCAACTCCGTATCCCTGTATATACAGGAATGTAAAAGACTGGGGATTGATATAATGCCGCCGGATATAAATGAAAGCTATAAGAAGTTTACAGTGGTAGATGGAAAGATTAGATTTGGCCTTATGGCAGTGAAAAATGTAGGAGAAAACTTTATAGATGTTATAGTGGAAGCTAGGCGTGATGGACCTTTTAAGAGCTTTACCGATTTTTGTGAGAGGATAGAGAATATTGATTCTACGGTAATGAATAAGAGGGCGGTGGAAAGCCTTATAAAATGTGGTGCAATGAATAGCTTGGGGGGAAATAGAGCCCAGCTATTGGCCATATTTGAAAAGACCATGGATGGGATCCATTCCGATAGGAAGAGGAATATCGAGGGACAATTCTCTATGTTTGAAACCATGGATACCAATATATTGGAGGATAACTTGCCAGATCTAAAGGAATTTTCCCAGAAAAATCTATTGGCTATGGAAAAAGAGATGCTAGGTCTTTATATAAGCGGCCATCCTCTGAAACCTTACGAGGAGGATCTAAAAAGGATATCTACCATTACAACCGCGGAACTATTTCAAATGCAGGAACAGGTAGAGGAAAATTTAGCGGGGGATATGGATGGCAAAAGGGTAACCATAGGGGGTATAGTGGTTTTAAAGCGGAATATGGTAACCAAGAACAACAATATGATGGCCTTTATAACCTTGGAGGATATATATGGGGCCGTAGAGTGTATAGTATTCCCCACTACTTACGATAGATATAATAGGTTAATAGAGGAAGATTCATTAATCGTAATTGAGGGCAGTATAAGTGCCAGCGAGGAAGAAGAACCTAAGATAATATGCGAAAGGATAACTTCTTTAGATGAATTTAATAGAGCTAAGATATATTTGAAGATATCTAAGGAGAGATCCATAGCTACCTTCGACGATATAAAGAAGGTGTTGGCTAGGTATAAAGGCAAGACCCCAGTATATGTATATGTTGAGAAGCAGAAGAGGATGATGATGGCTCAAAGGGATCTATGGGTGGATATAAAACAGGAATCGCTGATAGAGGAGCTGACCAGGCTTTTAGGCGAAGAAAATGTAAAGGTGTCCTAATAGGGGTTTCCATATAGCCCATATATGCTATAATGAAGGTTATGGATAATGACAAGAGGCCATCCTAAGGATTAAGTCTATTAGGAGAGGATAGATCATGTGGACCACGGTATATCTAGCTACTGGTTTGGAACAGGCTATTAAAGTGGAGGAACAGCTTAGAAATGAGGGGTTTATGGTGAAAAAAAATCTCCTATATAAAGATGGAGATGAGGATTTATATGAAATATTAACACCCAAATTTGAAGCGGATGATGTAAGGATGGTACTATTTGACTTGGGCATATTTTAATTTGTAATGGGAGGGTGGATGTGAAATGAAGACTATTGGACTATTGACCAGTGGGGGAGATGCCCCGGGTATGAATGCGGCTATCAGGTCGGTGGTGCGAGCCTCCATATTCAATAAATTAAAGGTTATGGGGATTAGACATGGTTATAATGGGCTTTTAAATGGAGAGATAGGGGAAATGGATATATCCTCTGTGGCAGATATAATCCACAGGGGAGGCACCATGTTGAGGACTGCCAGGTGCGATGAATTTAAAACAGAGGAAGGCATCGATAAGGCACTCAACATAATAGAGGTATTTGGAATAGATGCCCTGGTTATCTTAGGGGGAGATGGCACTTTTAAAGGTGCAAAGAGCTTGAGCGATTTAGGAGTGCCCGTTATATGTATTCCCTGCACCATCGACAACGATATGGGCTATACCGATTATAGCATAGGGTTTATGACAGCAGTTGAAACGGTGGTGGATGCCATAAGCAAGATAAGAGATACATCCACATCCCATGGAAGGGCCAATATAGTGGAGGTTATGGGTAGGGATTGTGGCGATATAGCTCTTTATTCTGGCTTGGCTGGGGGTGCGGAGAGCATAATAGTTAGGGAGACAGGCGTAGATATAGATGAAGTCTGTAAGAAGATAATACAGGGAAGGAACAGGGGAAAGCTTCATCATATAATAGTGCTAGCAGAAGGAATAACGAGCCCTTATAAGGTATCAGAGGATATAAAGGATAAGACTGGGGCAGAGGTAAGGGTAACCACATTGGGCCATATTCAAAGGGGTGGCACTCCAACATCCTTCGATAGGATAATGGCAAGTAAAATGGGATATAGAGCAATAGAGCTACTATTGAGTAAGAAATCTGGAAGGGCTTTGGGAATGAGATGCAATGAGATAATAGATATGGATTTAGAAGAAGCCCTTAATGTGGAAAAGACATTTGATGAAGATATGTATAATATAACAAAGACACTTTCAATATAAGATAAAGGAGAGATAACATGAAAAGGACAAAGATTGTTTGCACCATAGGACCAGCATCTGAGGATGAATCCGTTTTACGGGAGCTAATACTGAATGGAATGAACGTAGCTAGACTCAACTTCTCTCATGGGGATCATAGTGAGCATAAGAGGAGGATAGATACCATAAAGAGGGTTAGGGAAGAGTTGAATCTGCCCATAGGAATAATGTTGGATACTAGGGGACCTGAGATAAGGATTGGAAGGTTTAAGGATAAGGAGATTCGATTGGAAATAGGGGATACCTTTACCTTAACCAGCAGGGATGTTGTAGGAGATCAAAACATAGTAACTGTATGTAATGAGTCGTTACCTAGGGATGTAAAAAAGGGCAATAGGATATTGATAGACGATGGATTGGTTGAGATGGTGGTAGAAGAGGTCATAGATGGAACGGATATAAGATGTAAGTTATTAAATAGTGGGATATTGAGCGATAGGAAGGGTGTAAATGTCCCAGGTATATCCACCGATTTACCTCCTCTTACGGACAAAGATGTGGAAGATATAAAGTTTGGGATAGAAAACGATGTGGAATTTATAGCTGCATCCTTTATTAGAACTGCCAACGATGTACTTACTATAAGAAAGGTACTGGAAGAAAATGGTGGTGAGGACATAGAGATAATATCCAAGATAGAAAATCAAGAGGGGTTGGATAATATAGAGGAAATAATAGATGCCTCCGATGGGATAATGGTAGCTAGAGGAGATCTTGGGGTGGAGATTCGAACCCAGGAAGTACCCCTTGCTCAGAAGAAGATAATTAGAAGCTGCAATAAGGCTGGAAAACCTGTAATAACTGCAACCCAGATGTTGGATTCCATGATGAGGAACCCCAGGCCTACTAGGGCAGAGGTGGCAGATGTAGCCAATGCCATATTGGATGGCAGTGATGCCATAATGCTATCTGGAGAGACGGCTGCCGGTAAGCACCCCAATTTTGTACATCATCTGTACCG
>DUNJ01000248.1 GCA_012839395.1 Tepidimicrobium sp. | reverse complement strand
TAGCCAAATGATCTTTGAAGAACTAATGTTAGGCACTTTCGAACAATTACTTATGACAACCAGTTCAATCAAGAAAATTATTTGGTCACGTTTGTTTGTTCAATTTCTGTTGAGGACCCTTTTTGCAGTAGTTTTTTTCACTACCTTAATATCTGTTTTTGGAATGTGGCCTTCGCTTGGTGCATTAGGTTCAAAACTATTTTTACTTCTTACTATCTTTTTAATAGGAGTAATCGGACTTTACGGAATGGGATTTGTAGTTGCCGGCTTAGCGCTGGTCTTTAAACAAGCAGGTTCAATCGTGGGTATTTTATCATATTTTGTCTTGTTTTTTACCGGGACGGTTGTGGAGTTCGAACTTTTGCCAGCTGTAATAAAACCTATTGCTTTTCTGTTTCCTGTTACCTTTGCCAATAAACTCATGCGTGAACTAGCTTTACCTCTGGGGAAAGTTACTTTTTCCGGTGTTTTGCAGAATAAATCATTCTGGTTACTGATTGCTAATACCCTTATCTGGTTGTTTGTTGGCCAACTGATCTTTAACAAAGCTATGCAGCTAGCTAAGAAAAAGGGGAATTTAGGTAGTTATTATTTTTAGTATCGTGAAAGAACGAGACTTGGATTTTGACTATGGGATTATATTTCTTTGTGCTACAGTATTAATTGTTGTGTTCCCTCGTACCGGCAAAGTCTGATCTTCGCTGCAGAATGCCTAAGATTTCCCTGAAAATGTTCCCCTGAACTAGCAACTTCCACATAAATCAACACCATACAATCGGGGCATGTGGAGTGCGTCGTTTTGATGTCTAGGGTGGGGGAGTAGAAGGTTTGGCCGGCAACTACGCCGCTGGTTCGATGTCGGGAAGCCTTGTTTTTCTGTTCTAGGGAACTGGCCAATAGTGATGAAAATGATAGGCTGGAGTTGGTGCAATAGATTTTTGCTCTTAAAGCCAACCCGAAATACTACTTAGAGGCCCATCAGTCTTTCGATAGGGCCACATAACCCCACACTGCATGGTTCGGTAATCAGGGTAACTGGTTTTATTAAAGGTGTTTTGATTTCTCACACAAGGGTATCATTTCTCCCAATTTGGCAACGATGCGTATCTGCTCGGCAAGAGGCGGTAGTGCAAGAATGGTCAAACCAAATTCCGTTCCAGATATTTCTTTAAACGTGGTGCCAGACGCACGTCTCATGATATCGTTTGTTCTTGCCATAAGGCTATAATATATGAACTCGTTGATGTCTACAACGGCGGGTACAAGTGACTCGAATACAGTATTGCTCCTTTAGATATAAGCCGGGCAGAAGACTTTTCAAGTCCAATAGCGGAGATGTTACGTTGGCCATGAGAAGCATATTTGCCGATTACGAACTTCATGTCAGCTGGTGTTAGCCACGGGATTTCAGCGCCGTCCCAATAGTCGGCATTTTCTGTTTTTGGGGTTCCGCCCCCCGACGATTTGTCAGTGCTCTGGCAGTCTCTCTGCCTCTACCTCATCCCGATGGATGATGATTCGCCTTCCTTTCTCGAATCCTCTTCAAGCCCATGCAGCACTTTTAAGAGAAAGGAACTGGCAATCAAAAGCATGATCACATCCGCAATAGGCTGAGAATACACCATCCCGTTC
>DUNJ01000144.1 GCA_012839395.1 Tepidimicrobium sp. | reverse complement strand
TCACCCATTCCTACAAATTTAATGGGTTTCTCTGTAACAGCTCTAATGGATAGTGCAGCCCCGCCCCTGGCATCCCCATCCAATTTTGTAAGTATAATTCCCGTAATCTCAAGCTTTTCATTAAACGTTTCAGCTACATTTACTGCATCCTGGCCCGTCATGGCATCTACAACCAATAGGATTTCATCGGGATCTACGGATTCTTCAATTTCCTCTAGTTCTCCCATCAGTTCCTCATCAATATGAAGTCTACCGGCAGTATCTATAATTACACAATCGTAACTATTCCTCTTAGCATGCTCAATAGCGGCCTTAGCAATATGATTAGGCTTGTTTTGATTTCCCATGGTAAACACTGGAACATCTACCTTGTTCCCTACCACTTCCAATTGCTTGATAGCCGCCAGCCTATAGATATCGCAGGCAACCAATAGAGGTCGTTTGTTCTGTTTTTTTAAATTATAGGCTAGTTTTCCGGAAGTGGTAGTTTTACCAGCACCTTGCAATCCACACATTAGAATTATTGTTGGCGGCTGAGGAGCAAAATCAATCTTAGCCTCCCTCTCCCCCATCAAAAGGGTTAGTTCTTCATTTACGATTTTAATTACCTGCTGACCAGGAGTTAAACTCTCCATAACCTCTGAACCTATGGCCCTATCCTTTACCGCCTTTATAAAATCCTTTACAACCTTGAAGTTAACATCGGCCTCCAAAAGTGCCAACCTCACCTCACGCATGGCCATATTTACATCTTTCTCCGATAACCTACCTTTGCCCTTCAGCTTAGCTAAGGCATTTTGAAGCTTTTCAGATAAATTTCCAAATACCATCAATATACAACCTCCTGGCTACTACTCATTATCCGCTCTAAAATAGCTTTTAATCTCTTAACCCTTGTTAGTATTTCTTCATTTTCTATCCGTTGCCCCTCTTTTTCTATTTCATCTGTAAGATCATATAGCATCTCTATTTCTTCTTTGTTCTGATTGAATTTATTTACCAATCCAAGTATACTTTCATATTCAAACAGCTTATCCTCCGCCCTTTTTAAAGTATCGTATACCCCTTGCCGGCTTATATTCAATTCTTCCCCTATTTCAGATAAGGAGAGATCGTGCATATAATATAGTTCAATGGCAGCGAACTGCCTTTCACTTAATAATTTTCCATAAAAATCGAAGAGAATACTAATCTCTACTAACCTATTGATCATTTTATCACCAATCAAAATAGTACTGTCAAGGTTTTTGCTTGACAGTACTATTTTAGTATAATAATTTAATATTGTCAATAAAAATATTTTTAATTGCTAAATATAGCCTCTACAAAGCCGTCTACATCAAATTGTTGTAAATCATCCATCTTTTCCCCTACCCCAACAAACTTTATAGGCAATCCCAATTCTGTCTGAAGGGCTATTGCTACTCCTCCCTTTGCAGTTCCATCTAATTTAGTTAAAACCACTCCAGATACATTACAGGCCTCCTCAAATACCTTGGCTTGGGCAATTGCATTTTGCCCCGTAGTGGCATCTAATACCAATAAAGTTTCTTTTTGCGCATCAGCATATTCCCTTTCTATAACGCGGGAAATTTTATTCAATTCATTCATTAGGTTCTTTTTATTATGGAGTCTACCTGCAGTATCACAGATTAACACATCACATTTTCGTGCCTTTGCTGCTTGAATTCCGTCGAATATTACCGCTGCTGGATCCGCTCCCTCACTATGAGCTACCAGGTCTACTCCCACCCTTTTACTCCACTCATTGAGCTGCTCGATGGCCCCTGCTCTAAAGGTATCTCCAGCAGCCAAAATAACTTTCCTCCCTTCCCTTTTTAGGTTATAGGCCAATTTAGCTATTGTGGTAGTCTTTCCAACCCCATTAGCCCCTACAACCAGTATAACAGCTGGAGAAGGATCTATTTCTAACCTATTACTCGAATTGGATTGATTCATAGCCCTTTTTATTTCATCTTCTAAAAGATCCTTAATCCCTTCGGGTTCCCTCAGCCCTTCTTCTTGAATCCTATCCCTTAAACTATCGATAATATCCATTGTAGTACCTACGCCAACATCAGCCGTCACCAATATCTCTTCTAAATCATCAAACAGTTCATCGTCTATCTTTACATATGATTTAAGTATATTATCAACCTTCTCGGTTATTCCCTTTCTGGTCTTGTCTAAACCAGCTTTAAGCTTTTCTAAAAAGCCTTTATTGGGGCTTTCTAGGTCTTCCTTCTTTTGTCCGAATAGATTTTTAAACATGCTACAACCTCCTTAACTTGCCAATTCATCTAAATCATCCGTTAACTTCACGGATACTATCTTGCTAATCCCTTCTTCCTCCATGGTTATCCCATAAAGCACATCTGCAATTTCCATAGTGCCCTTCCTATGGGTAATCATAATAAATTGGGTGTCATCAGATAATGTTTTGAGATAATTTGTATATCTATTTATATTGCTTTCATCTAGTGCAGCATCTATCTCGTCTAATATACAGAAAGGAGCAGGCTTTACCTGAAATATTGAAAACAATAAGGCCACAGCCGTCAATGTCTTCTCTCCCCCTGAAAGCAAGGATAGATTTTGTAGTTTCTTTCCTGGAGGTTGTGCCTCGATCTCTATTCCACAGGTCAATATATTTTGCTCATCCTCCAATACTATATTGGCTTTCCCGCCATCAAATAGTATAGCAAATACCCGACTAAAGTTTTCATCTATCTTATTAAAACTATATAAAAATTGCCTCTTCATCTTATCTTCCATATCCACTATAACCTCTTGCAGATCCTTTCTTGCAGATATCAAATCTTTATACTGTTTATCCATAAATTTCAACCTATTCTTAGTATCCTCATATTCCTCTATGGAATCTAAATTTACCGATCCTAGGCTCTTAATGCTGGCCTTTAAATTTTCAACTTCCTTAGATGCAGCCTTTAAATCATCCAACTGAATCCATAGCTCGAGGGCATCTATATAGTTTAGATTATAACCTTCCTTCAATTTTTCGGCCAATCCCTGCAATTTAACCTCATACCTTGCCCTCTTAACATCCCAATCGCCCCTCTTCTTTTCAAGGCTGGCAAGGCTTGCATTTAGGTCCTTCAATTGGCTTTGTCGACGATAAAGCCTGTTCATTAAATCGTCCTTTTTATCTCTTAATGATTTGATATTTTTTCCCTTATCCTTTACCAAGCGACTTACCTTTTCTATATCCTTTTCCGTCGATAGTATCTCTTCCCTTGTGGTATCTATTGTAGTTCTCATATTTAGGTATTCTGCTTCTTTTTGTTTCTTCGCCCCCGCTTTTTTTTCTAAATCTTTCCCTAGCTCTTCGAGTTTATTCTTTTTATTTGTTAATCTATTTTCCAAAAGTCCCACTTCAATTTGAATATCTGTTGCTCGTTTTGCTATTTCCTCCCTTATATCCTTTTCTTTTTGAAACTTAGCCATGGATTGTTCCATAGTTTTTTTGATAAAATTACTGTTTGTATTTAGAGTTTCTATTTCCTTATGTAAAGCATCCTTAGTATCTTTTATATCATCTAGTTCTATATTTAGTTCTTTGATTTCATCTTCATACTTTTCAATAGATTCCAAACATCCTTTTAATCCTTCTAAATGTCTTTCCCTCTCATTTTCCAATCTTATAACTTCAATATTAGAGTTTTGTAACTTCTCTTCATATAAATCCAATTTTGTACGGTTATCAGCTATTTTTGCCTCTAAGCCTAACTTCTTATGCTCCAGATCCTTTTGTAACCTGGATAGGCCATTAATTTCTTTTTTTAATGCCCCTATTCTATGTTTTCTATTTAGTAAATTTCCACTAACCTTGGGCAAGCTTCCACCAGTCATAGCCCCGCCTGGATTTATTATATCTCCTCTCAAGGTAACTATTCTAAATGAATAGTTAAATCGCTTTGCAGCCAATATAGCATGATCTAAATCTTCTACAACTATAATTCTACCTAAAAGATGCCCTATAATGTTAGCATATTTCATATCATAGTTAACCAATTCTGAGCCTAGCCCTAAGATGCCATATCTTTGCCTATCTTCATCCTTTATATATATAGACTTGTCCTCAATAGTAGAGAGAGGTAAAAATGTAATCCTTCCCAAATTCTTTTTCCTTAAATAAGCGATTATAAATTTAGCATCCCGCTCATCTTGTGTTACAACGTTTTGTAGGTTTCCGCCAAGTGCAATCTCTATGGCCCTTTCGTATTTTTCATCCACCTTCAATAGATCAGCTACTATGCCGATAAATCGCTTCTTCAATTCCTCGTCCCTTTCACAGGCTAGCATTAGATTTTTAACGCTTCTATAATATCCTTCGTAAGCCTCCTCCATATTTTTCAGCAGATTATACTTGGATATACTTCCCTGTAGATCTACCTTGTTTTGGTTTATCTCATTATGTAGATTATCTAGTAGAAGCTTGTCCTCCTTATCCTTCATCCTTAGGTCGGATAATAGTCTTGTATATTCAACAATCCTATCCTTCTCTTCCCGCTCCATCGATTGGATGTCCTCTAATAAATCTTCAATCGTTTCCTTCTTATTCAACAATAGGTGTATCTGTTTTTCTATTTGTATAATTCTTTTATCGATATTTTTTTCAAAGCTTTCTAGGCTCCCTATTCGACTTCTTTTATCCGTAATTCTGTTTAGCAAATCTACAACTTCATCCTTCTTTTTTTCAATCGATTTCTCCTGCGATTGAATTACAGCGTCCACCTCTTCTAATTCAGTTCTATTATGAGATAGTCTATCTCTCAAAGCATTAAACTGTTTGTCTACATTTTTATACTCCTCCAATAAAGAACTTTCTACATCCCCCAAAAGCCCTAACTCCTTACCTAAATCCTCTATCTCCATCTCCAATCTATTCATATCCTTAGTATAGAATTTTTCCTTTTCCTTAAGCAGTATTAAATGGTTTTTCTTATCATTTAACAAGTTGACCATTTGTGCTTTTTCCTGTTGGGTCTTTTCCAAAATAGCATCACTTTTTTCTACTTTAGCTTTTATTAAACTAAGATC
>DUNJ01000013.1 GCA_012839395.1 Tepidimicrobium sp. | reverse complement strand
GCTAAATATAATCAACTATTAAGAATTGAAGATTATATTGGAGCAGTTAGTGAATACAAGGGTAGAGATGTATTTTATAATATAAAAAAATAGTAAGGCCTAAGCCTTACTATTTTTCTCCTTATATCAGCAAAAAGCCAAGCTCTATTGATTTTATCCCATTACTATGTTAGAATGTTTATGTTTATAGGTATGATAAATTTTTTGTTCGATGTGGGGGGTGTCAATATGGTGAAGCTTTTCTCAGCATTGATTTTAATATCTGGGATTGTATTGATAGTATCCGTACTATTTCAGGAGAGCAAATCAGAAGGATTAGGGGCTATAACCGGGGGAGCAGAGGGACGTTTTGGAATGTCGAGGGCTAGAACCTTAGAGAATATGCTTGCCAAAATAACTACGATTGCGGCAATAATATTTATGATATCTGCACTTGCAATTGCAGCTGTTCAATAAAAATTTAGGAGGTATGTGAAGATGAGTTTTGCACTAGTGGCGGCACCTGTAGTTGGTGTGCTTGCCTTGTTGTTTGCTTTTTTAAAGGCTAGTTCTATTGAAAAAGCAAGTCCTGGGAATAAAAGAATGGAGGAAATAGCATCCTTTATAGAGGAAGGTGCTATGGCGTTTTTAGAGAGGGAATATAAAGCACTATTGATATTTGTAGTGATCCTATTCATCATATTGACATTAGGTATAAATTGGCAGACGGCAGTGTCCTTCCTATTAGGGGCTATCTTTTCAGCTCTTGCTGGCTTCTTTGGAATGAAAGTGGCTACTAGGGCCAATGTAAGGACTGCTAATGCAGCTATGGAGGAGGGAATGAATAAAGCGCTAAACATTGCTTTCTCTGGTGGATCAGTAATGGGCATGAGCGTTGTTGGATTAGGCATCATAGGTATAGGTATACTATACATATTGTTTAAAGATCCAGGAATTGTAACAGGCTTTGGTTTAGGTGCTTCATCCATAGCCTTATTTGCCCGTGTTGGTGGGGGAATATATACAAAGGCAGCTGACGTGGGAGCGGATTTAGTAGGTAAGGTTGAAGCGGGAATACCTGAAGACGATCCTAGAAACCCTGCGGTAATAGCTGATAACGTAGGGGATAATGTAGGGGACGTGGCAGGTATGGGAGCGGACTTATTTGAATCCTATGTTGGTGCTATAATATCGGCAATTACCTTGGGACTGGTAGCTTATCCCAAGGGCGGTGCAGAATTTGCATTAGCGCTATCGGCGGTGGGGATAGCAGCTTCTATAATAGGAGTGTATTTCGTAAGAGGGGATAGAGATCCACAAAAGGCATTAAACAATGGTACATTAGCAAGCGCGGCTATAACCGTGATTATCGCTTTTGCATTGAGTAAAAAGATGCTAGGTGGATATCAGCCCTTTATAGCAATTCTTTCAGGCTTGGCGGTGGGACTTTTAATCGCAAGGATAACAGAGCATTATACTTCGGCAGATTATGAGCCGGTAAAGAGGATAGCTAGGGAATCGGAGACAGGCCCATCTACCAACATAATAGGTGGATTGTCCGTAGGCATGATGTCCACTGGGGGGCCTATTGTGGTGATAGCCATAGGTATTCTAGTTGCATTCTACAGTTCTGGTGGTTTAACCGATGTAGCTACAGGGCTGTATGGAATAGCTTTAGCAGCGGTTGGAATGCTTTCAACAGCGGGAATGACTATAGCAGTAGATGCCTATGGTCCTATAGCGGATAATGCTGGTGGAATCGCAGAGATGTGTGAATTGCCAGAAGAGGTAAGGGAGATTACAGATACATTGGACGCAGTTGGAAATACAACGGCTGCAATTGGCAAAGGATTTGCAATAGGTTCAGCTGCATTGACTGCATTAGCTCTATTTGCATCCTATACTCAGGCTGTACAATTGAGTGGAATAAATCTAACTGAACCGGCTGTAATAGCGGGAATGTTCATAGGCGGTATGTTACCGTTTCTATTCTCAGCAATGACCATGGACGCAGTTGGCAAGGCAGCATTTAGTATGATAGAAGAGGTAAGAAGACAATTTAGGGAGATATCAGGTATAATGGAAGGTAAGGCAACACCCGAATATAGTACCTGCGTTGATATAAGTACAAAGGCTGCTTTGAAGGAGATGGTGGTTCCTGGAGTTATGGCTGTAGTGGTACCGGTAGCTATAGGATTATTATTGGGAACTGAGGCCTTAGGGGGACTATTAGCCGGATCGCTAATCACGGGCGTATTAATGGCTATATTTATGGCTAATGCTGGTGGAGCTTGGGACAATGCTAAGAAATATATAGAAGATGGCCATCACGGTGGATCCGGCAGTGAGGCTCATCATGCTGGAGTAGTTGGAGATACGGTAGGTGACCCATTTAAGGATACCTCAGGACCATCGCTAAATATATTGATAAAGTTGATGACAATAGTATCTTTAATATTTGCACAATTGTTTTTGAACTATGGCGGAATATTATTCAATCTATTTAAGTAGATAAAATTCCTCTGTTCAAAGGTTGTGGTTCGTAGGCAAAAGGTATTTTAATAGGATATTTAAAAATCCTTAGGAATATCTTTTGCTTTTTATTTTTATTATTAATATTTAG
>DUNJ01000012.1 GCA_012839395.1 Tepidimicrobium sp. | reverse complement strand
CTATATTTCCATTTTTAAGTTTATAATCTAGTGGAACTATTCTTCCATCCACCTTTGCTCCCACACAATTATTGCCAACAGCCGTATGAACCTTATATGCAAAATCTATAGGAGTGGATCCGTTGGGTAAATTAATTACATCCCCCATAGGTGTAAATACAAATACCTCGTCTGTGAATAAATCTATCTTCAACGTCTCCATAAAATCCCTAGGATCCTTAAAATCCTTTTGCCATTCCAGAAGTTGACCTAACCAAGTCAATTTTTCATCAAAATTATCAGCCTCAACATCTCCTTCCTTATACTTCCAATGAGCCGCTATACCATATTCTGCAGTCCTATGCATGTCCCAAGTCCTTATTTGAACTTCAAAAATTTCGCCCTCCGGTCCAATTACCGTCGTGTGGAGGGATTGATACATATTGGGTTTCGGCATAGCTATATAATCCTTAAATCTTCCTGGAATCGGCTTCCACATAGTATGAACGATGCCAAGAGTTCCATAGCAATCCTTAACCGAATCTACAATAACCCTTATAGCTGTTAAGTCAAATATCTGTTCAAAGCTTTTGTTTTGATAGACCATCTTCTTATATATGCTGTAAAAACTCTTCGGCCTACCACTGATATCTCTCGAGATATTGAGCTCCCCAAGTTTTTCATCTAATTGGTCTATTATCAATTGAATATAAGCTTCTCTTTCTTTTCTGCGTTTGGAAACTTTTTCAACTAGATCATAATATCCTTCGGGGTTCATATATCTTAAGGATAGGTCCTCCAGCTCCCATTTTATTTTTGACATTCCCAATCTATGAGCTAAGGGGGTATATATCTCTAAGGTTTCCTGAGCCTTTTCTATTTTTTTAGCCTCACTCATATATTCCAGGGTTCTCATATTATGAAGCCTATCGGCTAATTTGATGATTATAACCCTAATATCCTTAGCCATTGCCACTACCATTTTTCTTAAATTTTCAGCTTGATTTTCTTGCTTAGTTTTATACTGTAATTTTTTTAACTTGGTCACCCCTTCAACCAAATCAGCTACTTCCTCGTTAAACTCCAATAACAGTTCTTCATACGTAACATCGGTATCCTCTATAACATCATGAAGTAGCCCAGCAACAATGGTAGTAACATCCATATTCAAATCCGCTAGTATCATGGCCACATTAAACGGATGCACAAAGTACTTTTCTCCCGAATTTCTAAGTTGGCCTTCATGAGCAGCCTCAGCAAATGTATGTGCCTTTATCACTTGCTCCATATCGGCTTGTGGATTGTATTGTTCAATTTTCAGCAATAAGTTTTCTATCATATAATTCACCTGCCCATGTAATCTATTTTCTTCCTTAATAAAATCATCTTTTTATATGTGCCATAACAATCTATCCTATTATATTATAGCAAATTATTATAAAATTAAGATTATTTTATCCCATTTAGAAATATTGTCAAATTAATAATGATTACCTATAATTTTGTATTATAACCTGTAGCTTTCTATTACCCATATATTCATTTATAGTGGGCACATATACAAGATCTAACTTCACATTATTATCGATGCCTTTATATATATTAGAAACCTCTTCCTTGCCAAAAATGTCAATGAGTCTATCATTGAAGTTATTTATATCCCCAAAATAAATCCCTT
>DUNJ01000203.1 GCA_012839395.1 Tepidimicrobium sp. | reverse complement strand
GTGATTCGACGCAGAGACAACACCGTCAGCCATTACGAGGTGTGGACGGCATGAGCAACAAGGAAATATTCAGCATTGAGATCAAGGGCATTGACGAGATGATCGCTAGGCTCGATAGGATACCGGACGAAGCGCTGGATGTGCTGGAAAAGACTCTGGTCGAGAACGCGCATCACCTTATAAACGAATCCAAGAAACAGTGTCCTGTGGATACCGGACGGCTTCGCGGAACAGCTACAGTGGGCAAAACAAAGCGAAGATCCAGAGACGTCACTGTCGAAGCCGGCTATGGAACCGATTATGCCATCTATGTGCATGAGAACACTGACGCTAAGCATTCGATAGAGTCTACAGCGGCTGTGGCAAGGCGTATCGCCAAGGCTGAAGCAGCTGCAGATAAACGCTATCAAAAACGTGTTCAGAAGGCCTTAGCTGAAGGCAGAAGACCACCGGAGCGCAAGCCATATAAGCCTACTGCCAAAATGACAGAGAGGCGCGCCAAACATGGTCAGAAGGCAAAATTCCTTGAGGATCCCCTCAAGGAGAATGCCAACTACTATCAGCGGCGGAATGAAGCTGCACTAAGAGATTACTTCGCAAACCTCGACGACCAAGGAGGTGGTCCGAGTGGCAGCTAGGCCTCTGATTGAGGCCATTGGTGACTACATTGAACGGGCGGGAATCGCGAAAACAATCAACTACTACCAGGCGAATGCTCCACCTGAGGCTGCAGACGGAGAGATATGGGCCAAGACCGACAGCGAGGAAGAACAATTCTATGTGTTCGACAACGGCACATGGCGTCCACTGGCTCCTGATGAGGCAGTGCTAGCGCTGGAGGTTATGCCAGCCAGGCCAGTCACCATTGTAACTGTGGTTGACACAGGGGGCTGGGCACCAGACACGGACACCCCGGCACTTGAACCCACATGCCAAGTGCGCACACGAGGCCCTACGTTTCAAGTGGCACACGATCTATCCTGGGATGTGTTCGACCTGTTACATGGCAAGAACGATCTACCTTTGGGCGCGGATTACCGCGTCCTTAGTTGTTTCGGGATACAAAGTCCGATGTCCATGGGAAGAAAGGACGATGGGAATTCGGAGTTTTCAGTAAACTTCGAGTTTCGACTTTACAGGCTGGGATAATCCCGGCCTGTCACTATTTAGGGAGGGATATAGATGGCGACTAAGATCACCACAGAAAACATCATCATAGGACCAGCTCAGCTGTTGGCCGGTGAATACGGCTGCGAAGACCTTGACCTTGTGGATCTTGGAGGAACCACAGGGGGAGTCACTGTTAGCATGTCCAGGACGTTTTATGACGTCAAGGCAGACCAAGCGATTGGCATCCTGAAGCGCCAAGAGACAGAGCGAACCATGAGAGTGAGCACAACGCTACTCGAAGCAACGCTGAGCAACCTTGCGCTGGCGTGGGGATATGGCGCCGATGCTGTGACCGTAGATGAAGTATCAGGCAAAACGACATTCAACATTGGCAATGTAACAGAGATCCCCTACAAGCGGCTGCGATTCATTGGGCCTGGGCCAGAGGGTCAAGAGCGCACATACGATGTGCATAAGGTTGCTTCTGTCGGCGACGGCAGTCATGACTTGAGGAAGGAAAGCGAAACCGGCATACCAGTTGAATTCGAGGTGCTCTATGACGCATCTCAGACCGGTCCAGGCAAGTTCGGCAAGGTGGTAGACGCTAAACCTGCACCGTAATCAATCGCAACCTATTGGGGCGGCTTAGTCCGCCCCTTTTCCGCACATCAGCGGACGATTACATGTTAGGAGTGATACCGCATGGCAAAGAAAGATTCAACAGTCCAGAGAGAAGACAGGGTGTTAAACCTTGATGCGTTCATAAGCGCACCCAAGACACTGACATTTCGGGGGGTAGACTACGAGGTAATAGATCCCCCAATGGAAGTATTCTTGCGGGCGATGGATCTGCAAGACAAGATGACGGATGATAGCATGGCTACTATCTTCGATGCGATGCTGGACATGGTTGGAGTCATGGTGCCAGACATGCCCAAAGAACTGATACGTCAGATGACGCGTGACCAACTCATGCAGACAGTTCAATTCATCATCCATGACATCACCGGGGTAGATGTCTCAAAAAACCTGATGACGCCGACGGAGATAGAGGAAGCCTAGACATAGGTTACCTCTTGGCCCGTTATCGGCGATTCTACGGGGATTCAGATACTGAGGTTATGAAACTGCCTGCGAGGCGGTTTTTTGTTTATGTTCGGAACATTGACCGAATTGAGGCTGAAGAAACATTGAACGACATGAGGCGGAGTCTTCTGGCTTTCCATGGAGGTAAAGAGGCCACAAAGTTTATTCGGGAGTTGCATGACCGTATTGGCCGGGGCGAACTGCCAGCAGAACTGAAGACCATTGCCACTCCGGAAAGCTTAGCGGCTATAGGCATCGGATACGTGAAGGTTGGCGGAGGTGAGGACGATGGGCAAGGTCGGTGAACTCAGGGCTGAGATGACTGCTAGCAACAAGGGTTTTTCAGCAACTATTGAAAATGCCAAAGATCAGTTAAAGGACATGAAGCAAGCAGCCGAGGAGATGTCTAAGTCTGTTCGCGATTTGGGTATAGCATCAGCTGCTGCTTTTGCTGCGGTTGCTGCGGCCACAACGCAGGCGGTTAAGGCAAGCCTAGAACTCAATGCTGCAATGGCGTCTGTTGGCACAATGATCCCACAGCAATCAGCTCGACTCCAAGAGCTCAAGCGAGAAGTTCAAGGCTTGGCTATCGAAGTCGGTAAGTCAACCGACGACCTGGCCCAAGGCCTCTACAATGTCATCTCTGCGTTTGGCGATGCTGAAGATTCAGTTCGCAAGCTTGAGATCTCCGCTAAGGCTGCTACTGCTGGTGTTGCAACAACGAATGATGCATTGAACTTCCTCTCCGCTGTGACCAAGGCCTACGGAGATACTTCCGCGGAGGCTATGGAGCATGTTGCCGACCTGGGATTCCAGACGCTCAAACTGGGTCAAACATCATTCCCGGAGTTGGCCAACTCCATTGGTCGTGTAACACCTTTGGCTGTGAACCTGGGCATTTCCATGGAAGAGTTGTTCGGCGTATTCGCAACCGGCACAGGTGTTACCGGAGGAGCTGCAGAGGTATCCACACAGCTTGCTGGTGTGCTTCAGGCACTGTCTAACCCAACAGAGAGCATGACAAAGCTCTTTGAGGCGATGGGTGTTGCCAGTGGAGAAGCAGCAGTTGCTCAGTATGGCCTGCAAGGTGTAATCCAGGCAGTGGCCGATGCTGCCAAGGCCAGCGGTCAGCCGATCAATGACTATATTGGATCAATACGAGGACAGACACTAGCCCTAACGCTGGCAGGTGCTCAGGCTGATACGTTCATCGACAAGACAGATGCCATGTATGATTCGATGGGTGCAATGCAGACAGCTTTTGAGGAGCAGGCATATGGGGTTAACGCCGTAGGCTTTGCTCTTAAACAGCTCCAGCAGGAGTGGGAAGTTACCAAGCAAAGCTGGGGCGATGCAGTCCAGCCGAGCAAGGAAATGGTTCAGATTCTCCGAGATCTTATCCACGAGTTGGGTGAATGGGCCCGTGACAATCCGGAACTAGCCAGGACCATTGTGTATGTTGCTACTGCAGTTACTGGAGTGACCGCTGCTGCCACGGCATTCGTAGCACTCAAGCCGTTGATCATCGGGACAATGGCTGCGCTCACCACACCCACCGGAGGAGCCATACTCGCCATCGGGGCATTGGCAGGAGTCGTGGCTGGACTGGGCAGCAAGCAAAAAGAAACTGCCCGTGACATGTATAATCTCGGACAAAAGGCTAAGGATCAGGCTGATCAACTGGAGAGGCTGACCGGGCAATATCGAGATCTTGAAGGCAAAACCAACAAGTCCGCCGAGGAACACGAAGAGCTGCGCAAGATCATGGATCAGATTGCTGAGCTTGCACCTGAGCTTGTGACCGGCTATGACGACATGGGCCAGGCAATCCTTGATATGGGTGATGCTGCTGACAGGGCTGTCGAGCGACTGCGTGAAATGCACGAGGTGCAGATAGAGGCTGCTAAGCTGGACGTCTCTCTGAATCTTCCGCGACTGCAACAAGAATTCGCAGCTACAGTTGATGAGATGAATTGGATACAAACTCGTGTGCAGTTGGTACTTAAAGAGCTTGAGACAGCCAAAGGCATTTACAAGAAAAACCTAGAAGATCAGCTCAAAGTAGAGCAGCAGATGTTATCCGCTCAAAGCAAGAAGCTTGACTCTCTGCGAGAAGAGATCAAAACCTATGAAGATTTGCAAGAGGCCATACGCAAATACGAAGCAGGCGAAACAGGCACCCGGACCCCTACAAAGTCTAAGCCCTCTACCGACCTTGGTGTGTCGATAGGCGATGGCAAGACAACCTCAGTTAATGAAGCCCTCAAGAAGCAGTTAGAGATATTTGCAGACCTCAAGGCAGTCAATAGTGATCTTGTGGACACACATCAGAAACAGGCCGAGTGGCTAGAGAAGAACATCCTGAAGAACAAGGAAATAACCCTCGATACACAGGAACGCGCTGGTATCGAGGACATGATCTTCAGGATTATGCTTGATAGATACAATCACATAGCAGAGCGGGATGGTTGGCTGGTCGAGCATAGACTCAACAATCTTGATGATTATGTGAAGGCATATGCACGGTCTACTGACCACATGATGGCCGTGGACAGCATGAGGATTAGGCTTAAGGCTCAAGCAGCAGAAAAAGATGCACGAGCGAAGGACAAGGCCTTTAGTGAGGCCATGGACGCCTACGACCTGGAGACACGGGGACTGGAGTTGTCTGCTCAGGAGCGCAAGGACATCTACGAGCGCATCATGGCTGAGAAACTGGACATTGATAAGCGCTCTGTGGAGGCAAGTAAAGCCATCGCAACCCAGTTGATATTCCTGGACCGAGAGATTGCTCAAGAGGCGATAGACAACGCTAAGAAGAGCGCTCAAATAGCAGCAGATGTGCGGTTGCAAGTATTGCGCAACTCAGGACAAGAGCTTGAGGCGGAGATCGAAGAGATTAAGCGCAAATGGGCCCCCTGGCTGGAAGACGCAGCTGGCGACGATGAACTCTACAAAGAGCGCTACATGCAGATGCTCAGAGAGATCGATAATGCAACCCAGGCATCCAATCAGAGGCGGCTCGATCACGAGAAAGATCTGCACATCCAAGAACTCGAACTGCTAGGTATGACGTTGCAAGCTGAGCTACAGGCAATCGAGCGTGAACGCCAAGAAGAGCTAAGACTGGCTGAACAAACTGGTGCTGATAAGGCGCGGGTAAACCGGGTCTATGATCTCAAGGCCAAAGAGGCTGAAGAAAAGCACGCAGCAAAAAAAGCCAGGATGAATGACGAGCTGAACAAAGAGCTTATCCGGCAAAGCGGTAATCTCTGGAGGCTTGAACGGCAGCTTGAAGTTGAGCGACATCAGGAGTTCTTGGACAACAACGACCTCGCTCTAGAGCAATGGTTGAAGGCCCATGAAGTCCACAAGAACAACCTGGCAGAGATTGATGAGCGTTACCTTGGGGAACAAAAGCGTCTAGCTCAGGAAGCTGCGGATAATCGCGCTGCTATAAGTCAAAGTGAACTCGAAAGGGAAATAGCGGCTATCGAAGCGCGTGGGGAAGCTGAAAAGAAAGCTGCGCTTGAGGCTGCTGTAGCTGCCCATGGCAGAGAAGAAGCCCTGCGGGATCCCACATATCTCTGGACTGTTGGTGACATTGAAAAACGCGTTGCCAGTGAGATTGCAGAGGTAAAACGCAAGGCCACTGTGGACGCTGAGATCGCCCAGGCTGAGCTTGATGCGTTCTGGCTTGAGGCTATTGGAGCCGCAGAGGACGCTGCATTAGCCAACCTCAAAGCAAGTTGGTTGAAACGACGCGAGGAATACCGAGAAGATGCAGATGCCTTGCTCAAGATCGATACTGCGTATTACGTCCAACAGGCAGATATCCAGGCCTATTACACTGATGAACGATTGCGCAGGGAACAAGAAGCTGCAGATGCTTTGCTGGAGCTGCGCATCCAGACACTCGAGGCCCAAGGCAAAGCGGAGGCAGCAGCAAGGGCAAGACTCGATGCTGAGCGTGACCAAAAGCTTCGTGACCGACCCGAGGGCGTAGATCCAGCCACGTGGACAGCAGAAGTCGAGGTCTGGTATCAGGCAGGGCTTGCAGAGCTTGAACGTGAGGCTACTGAAAAGCGCGCCCAGATCGTTGCTGAAGCCAATAGGCTCCTAGCCGAAGCCATGACCGAGGGTCTTGAAGCCGAGCTGCTCAAGATCGACACAGCATGGCAGGACGCATTGGAAGCTGCAGAAGGTGTCCCGGAAGCTATTGAGGCCATTAACAACGCTTACAACAAGCTCAGGACAGATGCCATCCTTAACTGGACTAACACACAGACAGAAGCTATGCGTAAAGCAGCAGATCAACAAAAGCAGCTTGTGAAGGATCAGGCCGAGTTCAATCGTGAACTAGCTGAGAGCATCGCGGATATTTATCGCACAGCCGAAGAACAGGCCATCGCATCACTTGACGAGCAAGAGCGACGCGAAAAAGAACAAGCCGAAGCACTTGGCATTCTTGCTGAGTCCTGGGTAGACATCGAAGAGAAATACAATACACTCCGGCAGCAGGTTCGCGAACAGTTCCAGCAAGAACACTTGATGCAGATGTCCCAGTATAACGCTGAGCAGTTGCGGGCTCAAGGCAGGGCCAAAGAAGCAGAACTTGAAGAGCTGTGGATCTGGCTCAACGACGAGCTTGACGCAGTTGCCGGCAACAAAGAGCTGGAAGCAGAGGTCTGGCAGACCTATGAGATAAAAAGACAAGAGATCGTTGACCGCTACAATAGAGAGTTCATGGAGCGCCAGAAACAGGCTGCAAAGGAACTTGAACTTGCTCAGAAAGAGGGTCTTGACCGACGGTTAGCTGATCTCGACTATGCAATGGAGCAAGAGCTCAAGGCTGTGGAGACAGGTTCTCAGGCTGAGGCCGACATCATTGCGAAATATGACATCCTTAAACAGCAGGAGAGAGATCGGTATGATCGGGATCGAGAACTAGCTCAGATGGACTTGGAGGCACGACTCCTCGAAGCCCAAGGCAACTACGAAGCAGCGGCTCTAAAGCAAGAGGAATTGCGTTACCAGCAGGAACTGGACAGCCAGGAATGGACGCAGGAACAAAAGGAAGAGCTGCTCCGGATTCATGAGGCCAACAAGGCCAACATCAAGAACGAATGGGCAGTTCGACGTTGGCAAATAGATCAGAAATACACTCAACTCATAGAGCAATTAGACATGACGGCACGAGAACGTGAACTTGCTCGGCTCAAGCAAGCCGAGGAAGATGCCCTTGATGAGGCTCGCAAGGTTGGCGCCGATGAGGTCAAGATCAGGCAATACTACGCTGAACTACGTAACCAAGTAGACGAGCGATACGAACAAGACCGGCGCAAGAGGCTTGCTGAATGGCGAGCAGAGCTTGCGGAGCTTAAGGGCGATATTGGGGCTGTTAATCTCCAACGCTTATACGCGCAACGTGCAGAGATTGAGGCAGATGAGGATTTGACCGATGACGAAAAGCTCGTCGCCCTTGCAATAATCAAAGCGAAAGAACGGCAGATAATCTTCGATTCCGAAGAACTTAACATGCAGCTCCGACGTGAGTTCAACGATGCGACACTTGAGGACGAAATTGAGTTCTATGAGAAACAATTGAGAGCTGCCGAAGCAGCAGGACTAGAAGGAACCGACATCTATATCCGCATCCAGCGCAAGCTCAAGGCTCTCCGGGAGGAGCAGGCCGATGATGCTCAACGCATGGCGGATATCATGTGTGAAGCGACGCTCAAAGAGGTTGAAGCTGAAGACAAACTCGAAGCGGCCATCATGCGTGTTCGCGCTGAACGAGACAAAGCCTTGAGTGATGAAGCACTCACAGCTGAGGCACGTGCGGCTATAGCCCGGCAGTATGAACTCGAAGAACAGGAAACTCGTGAACGGTTCCGTCAGCAGGAAGCAGACGAGCTTGAGGGCTGGACGGAGACTCGTATGAACCACGAGATCGCTATGGGCCGTGCAACTAAGCAGAACCTGCTAGATGCGCTCAAGGAAGTCAAGCGTATCAATGATGAACGGGGCACGGACACTGAAGCTCTTGCACGAAAGATTCAGTTGCTTGAGAAAGAGATTGCAGACGAAACCATAGCCCAGGCGCAACGAGCCCAGGATGCTTTGTTAGATATCATGATCCAGCGTGTCGAGATGGAAGACGAGGTTGCCGGGGCATTACGTAGAGCCGAATTCAAACGCGATCAAGCATTGCGCGAACCAGGCCTAACCGAAGAACAAGAAAGCGCAATTTGGGCAGAGTATTGGCTTGAGGTCGAACGCATTGGCGATGACGCGCGCAAGAGAGATGCTGAAAGCATGACCTCATGGACGCGAGGTTATATGGAGCATCTGGTTGCGATAGGCCAAGCCACTAAGGAAGAACTCTTGGAGGCTTTGAAGAACCTCAAAGATTACAACCGGGACCGCGAGATTGATACAGAAGAACTTGCACGAGCCATCGAGCTACTAGAGAAGGAACTTGCAGATGACAAGATAGCGCATGAAGAGCGTGTGTTGGCTTATCGCCGGCAAGTCGGGGCCCTGACCCTTGACGACGAGATCCAGTATTGGCGCAAACGGCTTAAGGCTGCGGAAGTCGGCACAAACGAATACTACGAAATCCTCAGTAGATTGCATGGCCTTGAGGGCGAGGCAGCGCGTGAAAAGTGGCGGCTCGACAGCAACATGACTTACCGGGTACGCAGAAACCTTATGGATCAACTTGCTGCAGAGCTGGCTGCACTTGATACATCGATCGAGGGCTGGGAAACCCGAGCGGCTGTGCTGCGCGAGATGCTCAACAAGTTCCGCGAAGACGAAAAGCACCAAGTTGAAGATTGGCTCAGGGAGCTAGGCGAAACTGCTCTGCGCGAACTAGGGCGACAACTGAAGGAACTTGGCGGACTCGGTGAGGCGCTGAATGTATTCCTAAGCGAGCTTAGGGTCGAGATTGATGGCATGGCAGACGGCTTGGATAATGTCACAATGCAGATAACAGGCCTCGAAGAGGCCATCATCAGTTTGGCTATCTATGGTGTGGGCAAACTAGCAGAAGCCTTCGGCAAACTTTTCAAGGAATTTGGTGCAGAGGGCGACAAGTGGGGCAAGAGTGTATTCCCAGATCTGAACGCAATGATCCAGACCTGGGAGCAATGGGACGAGCTCAACGAGGATCTGAAACGCCTCGAAAAAACCCAGACAGGCACAACCATTGGCGGTGGGCTCGTTGGTGGGCTGATTGGAAGCCTGTTTGGCCCCATAGGAATGCTTGTAGGGGCTGGTATAGGAGCAGCCATTG
>DUNJ01000143.1 GCA_012839395.1 Tepidimicrobium sp. | reverse complement strand
ATATTAAATATCTCCCTTCTCATATATGACATTTTATCAGAATGAATTTAATATGACATTATCATAGAATAATCATACAAAATAAAGATTTTTGTTGACAGAATGGAAAAAGATTGCTATACTTCTAGGTAACTTCAATATGTATTGGTAAAGACTAGGAAAAGAAGAGTAGGCATGCGAATACTCGTACAGAGAGTTCCGGTCGGTGAGAAGGAACGGAGGATAGCAAGCTGAACATGGTCTTGGAGTCTGGGTATCGAAGGTGTGATTAGGTACCCACGTGTGCACACGTTATAGTGCTAGAGTATTGATGGATACATATATCCTGCGTACTTGATGAGGTACCTATCGCGAGGTAGGTATGAACTTAGGGTGGTAACACGAAGCTTTCGTCCCTTTGCATATTTGCAAAAGGATGAAAGCTTTTTTATTGATAAACTTGATGATTGGCTAGATATAATCTAATAAGGGGGTATCGATTTGATTGAAATAATTGGAGCAACAAAGGTATTTGATAACGGTAAAACCAAAATACAGGCGATTAAGGATGTATCCTTAAAGATTAATAGAGGAGAAATACACGGAATAATAGGGTATTCAGGTGCCGGAAAATCCACATTGGTAAGATGTATCAATCTACTTGAGAGACCAACTAAAGGAAAAATCCTATTTAAGGGGGAAGATTTAACTACGCTAAGAGAGAGGGATTTAAGGGATCGTAGGAAAAAGATGGGTATGATATTTCAACACTTTAATCTATTTAATTCCAGAAGTGTATATGGAAATATAGCCTATCCTTTAAAGGGATCGAGGCTTTCCAAGGAAGAGGAAAGGGAAAAGGTATTGGAGTTACTGGAATTAGTAGGGCTTGAAGATAGGGTAAAGGCTTATCCATCTGAATTGAGCGGAGGACAGAAACAGAGGGTCGCTATAGCTAGGGCTCTTGCCAATAATCCTGAGGTGTTATTATGTGATGAGGCTACATCTGCATTGGATCCAAAGACCACGGATTCCATATTAGAGCTCTTGAGAGAGCTGAAGAATAAATTGAACCTGACAATAGTTTTGATTACACATGAGATGGCTGTAATCAAAAAGATATGCGATAGAGTGAGTGTAATGGAGGATGGGCAAATTATAGAGGAGGGCACAGTGGCCCGGGTATTTACCCAGCCGGTCCATGAAACCACTAAAGAGTTTATAGATACTGCTACTAATAGGAACAGGATATATGAGATATTGAATGAAGGTGAAAATATATTTAATATCGAGGAAGGCGATGTATTGGCTAGGGTAGTGTATGTGGGGAAATCTACTGCAGAAGCGTTATTATCAAAGGGCTCCAGAAGATATGAAGTAGATGCAAGCATATTATATGGAAATATAGAGATATTGGGAAACACCCCTACAGGGGAAATGATAATTTTACTTAGTGGAGGCAGGGGGGATATACAAAGATTTATGGACTATTTCAAGGGAAAAGGATTAATAGTGGAGGTGTTGGATCATGGAGCAGATACTTCTAAGGTATGTGCCAAATGTTCTTGATAACAAGGTGGAATTGCTGAAGAGCATAGGTGAGACTATAGTAATGGTATCTATATCAGGAGCAATATCGCTAATTTTAGGTACCATAATAGGGGTTTTTTTAGTAGTTACCAGCAGGGGGAATATATTGGAAAATAATACCATTCATGGCATTCTAAGTAAGATAATCAATTTTTTTAGGAGTATTCCCTTCATAATATTAATAGGGGCATTGATTCCTTTAACCAGGGTGATAGTGGGTTCTGCCATAGGCACTAGAGGTGCCATAGTTCCCCTGGTATTTGGAACCGTTCCCTTCTTTTCTAGGCAGATAGAAACTGCATTGATGGAGGTGGATAGAGGAGTAATAGAGGCAGCTCAGGCTATGGGTTCAGGACCTTTAGATATAATATTTAGAGTCTATCTGAGGGAAGGATTGCCAGGAATAGTGAGGGGAATTACTATAACTTTAATAAGTTTAATAGGCCTATCGGCTATGGCTGGTGCTATTGGGGGAGGTGGTTTAGGGGACTTTGCTATAAGATATGGGTATCAAAGATTTCAAATGGATATAACCTATGTAACCATAATAATCATACTGATATTTGTATCCATTATTCAAGGAGTAGGGAATTTAATATTAAAAAGAATAGAACGTTAAAAGGAGAGGATAGATATGGAAAAAACAAAATTGGGGATTGTATTGTTGGCATTATTACTATTAGCAACTGCTCTTTCAGCATGCGGTAACCAAGTTGCTACTACTGAAGATGAGGAAAAGATAATAAAACTGGGAATAACGGGACCAGAGACGGAAGAATGGACTTATCTGAAGGAACAATTGGCCGAAGAAGGTATTACATTGGAGATTGTAAGCTTTTCAGATTATACAAGACCTAATTTGGCTTTAGCCGAAGGGGAAATAGATATAAACGCTTTTCAGCACTATGCATTTTTTGATCAGTTTATAGAGGATCATGACTTGGACCTAACCGCTATCGGGGAGACCATAATAGCGCCTTTAGGGCTATATTCAGAAAAGGTTGAAAGCATAGAGGATGTAACAGAGGGGGCAAAAATAGCTATACCTAATGATGAGACCAATAGGGGTAGATCCCTTGTGTTGTTACAGACTGCTGGATTGATAGAATTGGATCCTGATGTAGAGGGGTTGCCAACTCTTCAAGATATTATAAAAAACCCATTAAACCTCGATATCATAGAGGTGGAGGCGGCCACCACTCCTAGGATGTTAGAAGATGTGGAATTATCCATAATAAATAGTACCATTGCGGTAGATGCAGGATTTATTCCAACGGAGGATTCTGTGTTTTTAGAACCGGTAGATGAAAATACTAAACCATATATAAACATATTTGCAGCAAGAACTGAAGATAAGGATGATCCTAATTTGAAAAAACTATTAGAATTATACCATACCGATGAGGTAAAGGAGATAATAAACAGAATATATAAGGGATCACAGATTCCAAACTGGTAATATTTATTAGCATCTTAAGGAGATGTAAATATGATTGAAACATTTGCACCAGGGAAACTATTTATAGCTGGGGAGTATGCGGTGTTGGAACCGGGTCATACAGCGATTTTGGTGGCGGTAAATAGATTTATTAAAGTTTCATTGCTGGAGACATCCGACGAGGGAAGGATCACTTCTTATGGAGGGGAATCCATATCATGGTTGAGAAAGGATGGCCAGGTATTTTCCTCTCAACCAAACAAATCCTTTGCATATGTTCTATCCGCAATCAATACGGTTGAAAAGTATACGAAGGAATTGGGGAAGAAATTGAAATTTTATAAGATAAATATATTTAGTCAGCTAGAAAGTAAGGATGGAATAAAGTATGGGTTGGGCTCCAGCGCCGCCGTTACGGTGGCCACTATAAAGGCGTTATGTATATATTATGAAATTCCAATATCCGATATGGAGTTGTTTAAGTTATCGGCATTAGCTAGCCTAGCTGTCAACGCCAATAGCTCCTGCGCGGATATTGGTACTAGCGTTTTCGGTGGATGGATTGCTTTTACTACGTTTGATAGGGATTGGGTATTAAGGCAGGTGGGAAGGATGTCAATTGCTCAATTGCTAGAGCAAAGGTGGCCTAAGCTTTCCATTGAAACCCTAGTGCCACCCACAGGGTTGAAATTGGCAGTGGGCTGGACGGGAAGGCCAGCTAGCACTACCAATTTGGTGAGTAATATCTATAAAAGACAAGTAGATGATAGCATAGCATATGAGGATTTCTTAAAGAATAGCGATAGATGTGTAAAAGATATGATTTATGCTTTTAAAAAATGGGATATTCAAGGAATTAAGAAACAAATTGAAATAAACAGGAAACTATTAGCCCACTTAAGTGATGAATTAGCTTTGCCAATTGAAACCCCATTATTGACCAGTTTGTGCGATACAGCTATAAAGCTGGGAGGTGCAGCTAAATCATCTGGTGCAGGTGGAGGGGATTGTGGCATCGTTATCTTTCAAGATGATCGATATTTGCCTCAACTAATATATGAATGGGAAAAGGTGGGGATTACCTATTTACCTGTAAAGGTAGCATATTATTAGTCTCAATCTAAATTCCATGGATATAAGAATACTTTTTATCCAATGGCTCTGTAGATTTTATTATGCAGCTTCCTAGGCATACCTCACCTTGATACAACACCGCCGCTTGTCCTGGTGTTACTGCTTTGCTGGGTTCATCATATTTTATATAGACGTTCCCATCATTCAACATATCTACTGTTACCGGTACATCTTTTTGTCTATATCTAAACTTAGCTGTACATCTTAAAGGCGTTTTTGGGGTTTTTTCCAATATCCATGAGGGGTCTTCCCCGATCATGGAGGTAGAAAATAGAGCAGGATGATCCTTCCCCTGAGCTACATATAGTATATTATTCTTAAGATCCTTTCCAGCTACAAACCAGGGTTCTCCAGTTCCTATTCCACCAATGCCTATGCCCCTCCTTTGACCTAGCGTGTAGTGGATAAGTCCGCTATGGCGGCCCAATACATCCCCATCCACATCTACTATATCCCCTTCCTTGGATAATAGGTATCTATCCAAGAATTCATCAAAATTTCTCTCACCTATAAAGCATATTCCCGTTGAATCCTTTTTTGTGGCAGTATATAGGTTATGCTCTTTGGCCAACTTTCTAACTTCATCTTTTTTCAAATGACCTATGGGGAATATGGTTTTAGAAAGTGCTTTTTGTCCTATTCTGGATAAAAAATAGCTTTGATCCTTATTTTCATCCTTACCCCTTAAGAGGTAATAATCCCCATTTCTTTTTTCCACCTGAGCATAATGGCCCATAGCTATATAGTCTGCATCCAGCTTCAATGCATAATCTAAAAATGCATTAAACTTTATTTCCTGGTTGCACATTACATCTGGATTAGGGGTCCTACCTTTCTTGTATTCATTGAGAAAATAGGTGAAAACCCTATCCCAATACTCCTCTTCAAAGTTTATGGGATAAAAGGGAATATCCAATTGACTAGCTACCCTCCTAGCATCTTCAGAATCCTCAGCAGCTGTGCATACTCCCGATTCATCTTTTTCATCCCAGTTCTTCATAAATAGGCTTATTACTTCGTATCCCGCTTTTTTAAGCAATAGGGCTGAAACGGATGAATCCACTCCTCCACTCATTCCTAGTACTACTCTTTTTTTCATAAGTTATAACTACTCCTTCTATAAAATTATTATATGCCTATAAGGTATTATACTATAAAAAGTTTTAAAAATGCACCCTTGAATATTTCTGACTAACTGAAGTATGTAGAATTCAAAATTTGTATTCTTAGTGTATAATAAAATAGCGATATAATATTGGCAGGGGAGGGATAGAGTATATGAGAAGGCTTATAATTATTATTAGCGTTATAGCATTGATAGTTTCTTCAATAATTATAATCGACTATCTAATAAGTAGCAGTAAGTCGAAATATACATATAGGGAAATATCCAGTATATATAATAAAGACAAAAATCTTATGGAAGATGAAAATAGTATCGAAAAACTAAAAGATATAAATGAAGATATAATGGGATGGATAAGTATCCCAGGTACCAATATTGATTATCCAGTAGTGCAAGGGAAGGATAATGATTATTATTTAGATCGTGATGTCTATGGGAATAGCTCAAGACATGGATCCATATTTATGGATTATCGGAACAATATATCCAAAGATAAAAATATAATAATATATGGGCATCATATGAGAGACGGAACCATGTTTGGTGAGCTTAGAAACTACAAGGATGAAACATATTATAAGCGAAATAGATATATCTATTTGGATATAGGTAAAGGGAAGTATAAATATAGGGTGTTTGCTGTTTATATTACAGGGGGAAGCACCGACTATTTAAAAACCAATTTTAAGTCTACCAATGAATTCCTATCATATTTAGAAACTATTAATAAGAAATCCTTATTCAAAGAAGAACATAAATTTGGTGGACAGGAGAAATTAATTACTCTGTCCACCTGTAGTTATGAATATAGGGATGCCAGAATGGTCATCCATGGATATCTAGTTTTGCATTAGTCCATACTTTAATTTAACACGCTCCAATTTTTCGCCAATTGGCCTATATAAAAGAAGTAGGAATACAACGTTAGAAATACAATAGATTATGGTGAATGGTAGTGCTGCAATAATAGCCATATAATACTGTTCCCAGGTGAAGAGGCCATCGATTGATAGAACAAACCATATATCCATCATCAACGAGAATACTATTCCTGAAAATATACCATACAATATTATAACAATTTTGTTTTCCATTAAGTTAAACTTTGATAAAATCCCCGCAATAAAGCCTAAGAGGCCCCAGGTTAGCATTTGGAATGGGGTCCAAGGTCCTTGGCCATAATATATATTGGATATTATAGCCGACAGGGCTCCAGTGAGAAAGCCAGATTCAGGGCCAAGAAAGGCACCCGTAATTGCGGTAATGGCCGTAACAGGTTTAAAGCCGGGCAGCATAACAAAAATAAGTCGGCCTACTACTGATAGGGTAGACATCACAGATATACATAGGATTTCTCTGGGGCGGGGCTTTCTTTGCTCAAATTTAGCGAAAAAAGGTATGCATGCTAGAAATGTAACTATAAATGAGATTAGATTATATTTCCTATCGTTAAAGAGTTTTACTCCTATAGCTATGATTGCAGGGATAATTAGTAAAATAACGGAAGCGCTAATAATTAAGCTTCTTTTATTATATCGTTTTTTAAATTTTGCTGACATAGATTGATCACATCCTCGCTAGTAATTGCATTTTTAAATATATGTCTAGACATCCTATTGGCAGCAGTGGTATAAAAGTTATTATTGCTAAAAAAGGCAACAGGCCCATCCTCTGATACTATATTGCCATCGAAAAATAATGCACATCTATCTGAGTATTTGGCACAAAATTCAATATCGTGGCTTACCATAATTGTGGTAACATCAGTTTTTTTCAGATCCATTAAAATGCTTCCCAATATTTTTTTAGAATAACCATCTAGCCCTTTAGTTGGTTCATCGAATAGTATAATTTTAGGATTCAATAATAATATTTTAGCTAGGGCTACTTTTTGTTGTTCGCCTCCGCTTAAATCATAGGGATGCATTTTAAAAAGATGTTTAATATTTAATACTTCTGCTATGGAATGGATTTTTTCAATGGCCTCATCTTTATTGTATTTCATGACATTTACAATCTCTTCAAACTCCTTTTCAACCTGATTTTTCACAAATAGAGTTTGTGGATTTTGGGGTAATACTGCAATGTTATTGTGATAGAGTTCTTTTTTCTTATAGTCGGATATATTTTTGCCATGTATTAATACTTTGCCCCTATAGGGTAGATTAATGCCCGAAATTATATTCAAGGTAGTAGTCTTTCCTGAACCGTTGCCACCTAGTATGCTAAATATTTCCCCCTTATAAACCTTTAAAGAGACTCCTCTTAATATATCGGGTAACTCCCTTCCATACCTAAACCATATATCTTTTAATTCTAATACTACTTTGGAATGGGGAGGTTTTCTATAAGGGGCTACTTTATTTGCATTACTTTTAAAATTTTTGCTTAACCACGCGCTACCTTCTCTTATGGTTATGGGACATTTATCGTTAGTGTTACACTCGTTATATATTCGAATAGGAGTAGGAAAGCCATGTATGATGCTGTGGTTTTTAGAGTTTCCAAAGCTTTGTCCAACCTTTCTAGGAGTATCATATATTAGCTTTTTACCCTTGTCCAATACTAGTACTTTATCGGCTATTGGGAAGGTTTCTTCCAATCTATGTTCTACCAAAATGATAGTTAATGACAGTTGTTGATTGATCTTATACAACGTATTTATAAAGTCAGTTGCAGCTATTGGATCTAATTGAGCAGTAGGTTCATCTAAAATTAGAACTTTAGGATTCATAACCATTATAGAAGCAAGATTTAATATTTGTTTTTGTCCGCCGGATAGGTTTTTTATATCCTCTCTAAACCATTTCTCAATACCGAAGAAACTGGCCATTTCGGCAACCCTGCGTCTTATCGTAGGGGTAGGGACCCCTAGGTTTTCCAGCCCAAAGGCTAGCTCATGCCAAACTTTATCTGTAACTATCTGATTATCTGGATTTTGCAATACATAGCCTATTTCAGCTGCACTTTCTTTATTGGTTAAGGTTTCCAAAGGAGAATTTTTATAATAGATATTTCCTTCTTTTTCGCCATAAGGGGTGATTTCGGGCTTTAATTGTTTGATTAAGGTACTTTTGCCACATCCTGTTTTCCCACATATCAGTATAAAATCTCCTTTTTCTATTGAAATAGAGATATTATCTATTGCCTTGGATTTTTGTTCAGGATATGAAAAGCTTAAATTTTCGATTTTAATGATTGCCATTTTAGGTCCTCCTTAATTTCGATAATCGTAGGAAGTATCGTTAATAGAAGATAGGATATATAATAGAAAGTTGCTTTTAGAGATAGATCTATATTACTGATATATGGGTAATAATGATACGAACTATATTTTTGAATTTCTCCTATTATGTTAATTAGGATTAATAATAGGATTATGCTTAATAAAACAATATCTCTTTTATCGAATTTAAATATGGAAAAAGTGGTTCTATTCTTAAGGCCATAGCCTCTAGCCTTCATCGAATCGGCAGTATCAATACTATTCTCTAATGCCCAGGTAATGAGAATGGATAGAATTCTAATTCTACTTTTAACTTTCTCTAAAATATTTCCGGTATCTGTATACATCCCCAATGTTCTTTGGGAATTGGATATCCTCTTAATTTGATCTTTAAGCCTTGGAATCAATCTTAGGGAAATGGAAATAATAAGGGCCAATATAGGTATTGTATTTCCGAAGATACATATGAATTTATCCGAGGTCATAATTAAATTATAGCACCTAAACCATAGCATTATAGATACTATCATGGTAGCCATTGCTAATCCATATAGTGTAGATTCCAAGGTGATAGGATTATAATTTATATAGAATAATGGTGTAACGCCTCTGTGGCTAAAAACAGGGTTACTTATGCTGATCAATAGAAATATTGGCATAGTATATAATGTAGTTTTTAAAAGCTCTTTTAACCCTATCAAAGTACTTAATAATAATGCAGATGCAGCTAGGGATATGGCCAAATAAATTGGATGTGTAAGAAACATGGTGAAAAAAATAGTGGAGGCAAAAAATATAAACAAAACAATAGGATGGTATGATTCAAATGCACTGGCTTTCATCATTTAATCCAAGTAACCCCCAAATCCCTTCCTAAATCGCAAGTGTACCTCCACTCTATATTATCTCCATCTTTCAATATATACTTATCAGCCCCTATATTTGGGTAGTTTCCATTTACATTGTACATCCAACCACTGAGTTCCCCACAGCTAAATTCGTAGATATTATTGATACCTTGGATATATACGCTATTATATTGATTGTTACTAGCCCCTTGATATTCCATATGGATTCGATATTTTCGTGTAGCTTTCACCAATATATCGAAGACACTTTCGTTATCCTTTAGTTCAAATTTTGTCTTTTTTAATATAATTCCATCAGAGGGTATAAACTGTTCGCTATTCAATCTCGGATCCAGTTTATCTCGATTGTTGAGGATGGTATCACAGCGGATTGTTAGCGTAACATATTTTCTATTGTTGTTATCCATAGAAGGTTTCGAGGATTTTTGACCTGTATTATTGCTAGCACTGTTTTTATTTCTATCATTCTCGCCATTGACGGATCCATCCTTTTTATCTATTGTCAGTAGTTTTTCTGATTCAGAGTTCTGTATTTTTTTAGTTTCTCTTTTTTGTTGGTTTTCTTCCTGTTGTTCTTCGTTTATTTCTAGATCTTTTTCCGCATCTTGCCTATCAATTTCCGCATCCGCTTCTACACTTTCATCCGCATTGACTTCTAGTTTATCCTCAATATTATTTTTTTCTGAGGCCTTATGATATTGATCTATAGATTGAATTTTACAACCGGTTATAATTGAAAGTAGTATTATACCAATAAAACCTATGCTTATTAATTGTCTTTTCAAAAACTATCCCTCCTATTTGTAAGGTCAAGGGATGTTCCCTTGACCTATAGATTAAATTATTTGCCCCTAGATGGCTTACCCACTATACCCATAATGGTTAATGTGGATACAGATAGTATGAATAGAAGCAATATAATAACTATGCGATGATCCTCGGTTTTAGGGTTTTTGTTTGTATCCATAATTGGTTTAGTTTTTGAATCTGTATCTTCGATTATATCTTTTTTGATATTTTTACCTATGTTGTTATTTTCATTCTTCGCTAAATTTTGGTGCATACTTTTATCTGTATCTTTATTATGTCCAGGCTTATCAGCTGGATTTTCTTGCTCTAATTTTTCAATCATTGCCATAGCCTCTAATACTTCATCATAATATTCTACATGTTTTTTATCCTCATCATTAAGTGCATCATATCTTGCCATTATATCTAATATGGTAGGCTTATGCTTTAAAGTGATTTTATTAATATCCCCTGGCAATTTCCAGATGGCTTCATTGAGTTCGGATATTTCCTTTTCTATTGTATCTATTTTTCCTTTCAATCCAATAAGTACATGCCTATTCTCCACCTCATTTTTCTGTTCATCTGGCAATTGTATAAACATATTGTATAGTCTCATAATTTGTTGCTTATTATTTAAAGTGACATTGTTTACAGATGGTAACTGGGGAATAAGCTTATTTAATTCATCTACTCGATTTTTTTCAAGTTGGGGCAATTTAATCTCATTTTTCATTCGGTGCCATGTAGATTTATTATTGACTAAATCTACAAGGGCTATCAACGATTGTTTTGTAGCCATGGTAATATTACCTGGGTTATTTTTCTCCCACCAAAAGCTTCCGTCTTCTTGTTGGAATTGTAGCAATCCATCTATTGGCGTTTTACCATCTTTGGCCCATTTTCCATTTGGATCAGCAATATCTTCACCTAAGGCTACAAGACCTTGTATTACACAGGCATTGGTATTGGAATTTTCGCCGGTACCCCACATATCTGTATCAACGAAGCTACCTTTATCATTTTGTTTGGATTTTATATATTCTAATGCTTTATCTATGGCTTTTTGAACTCTTTGTTGTTCTCTATATTGGGATAATACAATTAAAGCCCAACCGGTATGATCTAGCTTATTCAGTTGACCAAAGGCACCTTCACTATCTTGTTGGTTTAAAAGCCACTCTATAGCATCATCTTTGCTATCGGCATTCCAATTACCTACATCCAATCCTAGGGCCTCGCCTATATCCAATGCTTGAATGGCAAATATATGTTTGCCAATGGTGCCAAAAGCATTTTTGTATGTAGAGCCCCATTTAGCCTCGACTTCCATGGGGTGAGCTAGAAGTTCTTGAAATAGATTTCTATCAATAAAGGAAGTGGGATCTACTCCAATGGGCAATAGGCTAAATATATAGCGAATATGTTCATTACTTATTATAGTTTTTTCGAACATTGGATTCCAATCATATTTGTTAGGATCCAAATTGACACCAGCTCCCCATAATCCTACAAAAGATTCCCAATCACTATCTGGGTTGGAAGGGGGATTGTCCTTATAGTATTGCAGAACTTTATTTAATGCTTCTTCCACACCATCCATCTGTTCATCTGAATCTTTGGCAAATGCAAAGCTAGGTACCATAGTCAAAATAATGACTATTAGCAACAATAATGAAACACTTCTTTTAAATACATTACTTTTTTTCATAAAATCCCTCCCGAAATTATGGTAAATAAAAAAGACTTGTACCTTCGAGAGGAAGCAAGTCCTAGGACATAAAAAGATAGCTTACAACCCTTCCCACCGAAGGTAAAGCATTTATATTTAAGGCAGGTCTCCTGACTTATAGCTATTAATTTTGACACCTTCCCAGTTTCCCAGTGGTATATGTCAAAATATAACTAATCACAGTAGCGGGGGCTGTAACGGAATTGCACCGTTTTCCCTTTTCACCCAAAGTATTTGGGCACCTTAAATATGAATATTTAATTTTGCTTGTATTATAGCATGAATTAGGTAAGGGTGTCAAACTTTTACAAATCATTTTAATAAAATAGCATAATTAAATACATGGGTATAAGCATATTAGGATTATTGATTTATTGGGTAAGACAATTTAGATATCCAGCAAATCTTGGCCATTGGAATAGATAGGGCATATAATATATAATAAGAAGTATCACCTTGTTTGTCTGTAAAAGGGGTTGATTATATGAAGATTCTATTTTTACCTTTAATCATATTGGGGAAATTAGCTGGGTTTATAATAAGGCTTACCGGTAGGCTATTAGGTATAATACTGGGATGTGCCCTTATTATGGTAGGCGTATTTACAACCATGACCATCATAGGAGGATTTATTGGTGTGCCATTGGTTATTTTAGGGATTATACTTATAATAAAAAGTTTATCCTAGTTTAGATTAATCTCGCGTCGGACTCTATTATTTTAGAATGAGCCATCTAAGGGGGAACGTATATGATAATGTTTTGGAATAGAAAGGAAGTATTTATTGGAAATTCATTGCAGGAATTTAACGAGACTCGCAATATCCTTGTATTCAATGGAATCAAATATAAGTATAGGATAGTAGATAATAGCGGGTCGGGGGGCCTGAGAAGAACCGGAAACTTTGGTAT
>DUNJ01000142.1 GCA_012839395.1 Tepidimicrobium sp. | reverse complement strand
CTTGGTTAGGATACTTTCCGCTAATTTTAATTGAGGCAAATATTCCAATATTTGAAATAGAAGAAGATATATACAATGAACTAACTGAAGGAGATATGATAGAGATAAAAGATAATTATATTATATATAAAGACGATAAAATAACTAAGTGTAAGCCATTGGATAGAACTAAAGTTATAGAACTTTTAGAAATGGCTTCGCAAAATATAGAGAGCGAACTGGAAAAGTTTATTGAGAATACTTTAAGGTATGCTAAAAAGGAGAAGGGGCTTGTTACCGGAAAAATAGATATACCACAAACTAAAACTAGAATCAATGGAAAGCATGTATTAGTAGTTGTAAGGGGTAGGGATTATAAAATGGATCTTGAAGCTATAAAAACCTATATAGATGAAGTCAACCCAATTCTTATAGGGGTCGATGGCGGTGGAGATGCATTAATGGATTTTGGCTATAGGCCGCATCTAGTTGTAGGGGATATGGATAGCATCTCTGATAAATGTTTAAAAAGAGCCAGGGAAATAATAGTGCATGCCTATCCTGATGGACGGGCACCTGGATTAGAAAGAGTTGAAAAGCTGGGCTTGAAAGCACAAATATTTCCGGCTCCAGGCACTAGTGAAGATATTGCATTACTATTGTCATACGCTAATGGCGCGGATTTAATAGTGGCAGTGGGTAGCCATACAAATATGATAGACTTTTTAGAGAAAGGTAGATCTGGAATGTCCAGCACATTCTTAGTTAGGCTGAAAGTAGGTTCTATATTGGTAGATGCTAAGGGCGTAAACAAGCTATATCGCAGTGGTTTTAAATTAAAATATATAATAGGTATAGCCATTGCAGCCCTAATACCCATAATAATAATAACTAGTATACATCCATTTATGAAAGAGCTAATTGTGTTATTTAAAATTCGAATTAGAATGATACTTGGATTATAGGGGAGGAAATAACAATGGTACCAAATATGAAGCTCTATGTTATATCAATTATTGCAATATTTGCAGCCTTAGGCATTGGCATCTACGTAGGTTTCACCCTTGATACAAATAGTTTGATAGCTGAACAAAGGGAAGATATAGCTGCTAAAATAGAGGAGCAATTTAATTTCCTTAAAGAAGAAAATAATGCGATAAAAAAGGAGTTAAAAGAAGCAAATAAGGAAAACAACGAATATGAACTCTTTATAGATTCCATCTATGAAGAAATTATAAAAAACAGACTAAAAGAACGAAAAATTTCTATAATAGAGACCAAAAATGATTATGTATATTCGGGGATTGATCAAATATTGGAAAAGGCCGGTGCAAATATGATTAGCCAAATAATTATCAATGAAGATGTAATGGATGAAAAGAAGTTGAAAACATTCTATGACTCATTACAAGTCTCGATTCCGGATGATGAAATTATATTTAATACTATCAAGTATTTAATGGAATATTTAATTGCTGGAAACAATGCAGATATAATTGAAAAACTTATGGAGGATGATTTTATTGATATGATTGACAATATGGATCGACCTATTGATTATGTAATTATAGCTGGGGGTAGCTTAAAGGAGGATAAAAATAGGATAAACTTAATCGATGAAACAATAATTGCCATGGCCAATGATTTGAATATACCTTTAATAGGAGTTGAAAAATTGGCTGTAAACTATTCCTATATGCCATATTACAAGGGTTTAAAGATTTCTACAATAGATAATGTAGATACGCTTATGGGGAAGATTTCCCTTGTATTAGCTATTGAAGGTAGGCCTGGTCATTATGGAGTCAAATCGACTGCTGAGGATCCGTTCCCCGATCTAAAAACCTCTTTATCAAAAAAAACCAAGGAGCAATGATATGGATAAGCAAAAATTGATTGTAGTTATTCCAGTATATAACGAGGCCGATACAATTAAAAATACTATAAAAGGTCTAAAGGACATAGAGCTAATAGATGAAATATTAATAGTAGACGATGGGTCGACGGATAACACCACTAGCACTATTCAACAACTGGGCGTACCTCATATAAAGATACGGCAAAATCGCGGGAAAGGATATGCGATGAAATTAGCCATTAGTAGCATAGAGTATGACTACATTGCTTTTATAGACGGAGATTTGGGATCTACAAGTAGTCAAGTGATAAAATTAATTGAACCCGTTATATATGGGCAAGCAGATTTTACTATAGCAAAATTTGGCACACCTAAGAATAAAGGTGGGTTTGGATTGGTAAAGACCCTAGCTAGAATAGGAGTCCTTGCCTATACTGGGGTAGATATTGATACATCTTTGTCAGGTCAAAGGGTGTATAAAAAGGAAGTAATAGAGAGTATTAGATATATGCCAGCTCACTTCGGTATTGAGGTAGCGATGACAATACAAGCGATAAATAGTGGATATAAATTTAAAGAAATACCTGTAGATATGGTACATAGCTATTCGGATAGGTCTCTCAAGGGATTTAGGCATAGAGGAGAACAATTTTTAGATATTATGAAGACTTTAATATATATGGGGTTTAAAAGGTGAGTCAATGAAATATATCAATGTATTTAGTTTTATATTAAGTGCTATATTAGCGTATATAATTGTGCCTATGGTGTTTCATATGTTATTGCAAAACGATAATACGATGGAATCCAACTATAGAAATAACAAAGTTCCCATTTGCATGGGATTAACCTTTATATTTGTTCAAGTTATTTCCATAGGAATAATTATAATACTCAATAGAAAGGATATATTATATATCGTATACTACTTGTTTGCTTTGGTATCAATGGGATTGGTTGGCCTATTGGATGATCTAATTGGTGATAACAAAACAAAGGGATTTAAAGGTCATATCGGATCTATCCTAAGGGCAGACTTGAGTACAGGGGCAATTAAGGCTATAACTGGTTTTACAGTAGCCTTATTTGTGTCGATAGTAACAACCAATACCATTATAGAAATAATTATAAATATGTTAATTATTGCCTTGTTTACAAATCTAGTTAATCTATTTGACTTAAGGCCGGGTAGAGCTAGTAAGCTATTTATATTGATCTCGATAATCATGCTATATACCAGCTTTATCAAGCACTTTAATTTCCTTTTATTTTCTTTTTATGGTATATTATTAGTATATATCCCCATGGATTTAAATGAGAGGGCCATGATGGGGGATGTTGGATCCAATGCTTTAGGGGTAACGCTTGGCATTTTCTGTTTCCTTACTCATAGCTTGTCCATAAAGTATTTATATTTATTGGTATTAATAGTAACCCATATCGCTTCGGAAAGGGTATCCTTTTCAAAGATTATAGAGGATAATAAAATACTAAAATTT
>DUNJ01000210.1 GCA_012839395.1 Tepidimicrobium sp. | reverse complement strand
GATGTGTGAATTTTTAAAGGTCTCAAGGAACTTAGTATACTACCATTTAAATAAAAATTCAACCACTCCTTGCAATGAAGAAACTATAATTACAAATTATATAAAAGTTGTCCATTCTCATCGTGGTAATGAATATGATAACTCACTAATAGATAATATTTTAGATACTTTCAAAATAAAAAGATCCCTAAGCAATAAGGGGAACCCCTACGATAATGCGATTAGCGAAGCTACCAATAAAATATTAAAGACAGAATTTATATATCAAAGAAAATCTGAGACCCTAGACAACCTCAACTAGAATCAGCGGAGCATGTTTATTGGTACAATAATCTAAGGATTCATGGCTCTTTAGGCTATATGACATCAATTTAATATAAAAAACTACATACTATACAAATAGAAAAAGCATCATAGGATTATAACAAAATCTGTGTTAAGTAGGATTTTGTCCAAAAAGAGGTTACCAATCCACAAGTTAGAATATTATTAATAATATGTTAGAATCTTATATTAATATTCCAATAAACATTAATGATGGTAAAATTTAAATAAAGGATAGATTGTATGAAATTTTTTTTAAACCATATTATGATGTATTTATCAAAGATAATAAAAAAAGATGATAAATTGATAACTATTATATTCAGAGGGTATTCTGGTTCTAATCTTTCACCTATAATAGAAAGATTAAAGAGTGAGAAGTATAAAAATTACAAAATTAAAATTATACATGATGGAAAAGCATACAATGATTTTCTTAATGGGAAAATTAACAAAATAGACTTATATAAAGCTAGAATTGAAAAGTATAAATGTATTTTTAGAAGTAATCTTTTAATTACGACACACGGGTGTAAACGATTAAGATATGATAACAATACGATTAACTTATGGCATGGAATACCAATAAAAGCAATGTCTCTAATGAATAAATCTAATATTGATAAAATTAATCATATAGAAGATGATTATTTTATATCAACTTCAGATTTTTTTAACACTATAATGAATTCATGTATAGGAATAACGGCAGATAAATATTGTATAACAGGATATCCACGGAATGATTACCTCTTAAATGCGAACGGCATTGAAAATCTCAATATATTATTGGATGAAAAAATTAATGGGAACATTGTTCTTTATATGCCAACTTATAGGTATGATAGAGAAAACATCGATAATATATTTGGTTTTTCTGAATTTTGCATAGATAGTTTTTATAAGTTTTTAGATAATAATAATATAATATTGTTATTAAAATTACATCCAAATGAAGAGAAAACTTTAGCATCAAAGTATAAAAAATATATGGGAGAAAGGATTAGATTGATAACTAGTGATGATTTAGAAACACAAGAAATGGATTTATATAAGATAGTAAATGCTGCAGATTTATTAATTACGGATTATTCTTCTATATATTTCGATTACTTATTACTTAACAAACCGATAATATTTACACCAGTAGATTTAGAACATTACAGAGAGAATAGGGGTCTATTATTAGAACCATATGAATATTGGACACCAGGTCCAAAATGTATAGGACAAGAACAATTGCAAAACGAAATACTTAAAAGTTTAGATAATCCAGAGTATTATCAAGAAGAACGAGAAAACATGAGAAATATCTTTCATAAATATCAGGATGGTTCATCTACCGATAGGGTCATGGAATTAATTGAAAAAATAATGGAGGAGTAGCTATATATGAAAAAAGTAATAACCTATGGAACATTTGATCTTCTTCACTATGGTCATATAAATCTTCTTAAAAGGGCAAAAGAATTAGGAGACTATTTAATTGTTGCTATATCAACAAATGAGTTTAATGAAATCAAGGGGAAAAAATGTTATTTTTCATATGAAGAGAGAAAAAGACTTGTTGAATCTATAAGATATGTTGATTTGGTAATTCCAGAAAACAATTGGGAACAGAAGGTTCATGATGTTAAAGAATTTAAAGTTGATATCTTTGCTATCGGTGATGATTGGAAGGGAAAATTTGATTTTTTAAAGGAATATTGTGAAGTTGTATATTTGCCAAGAACACCAGAGATATCTACTACTAAGATAAAAAAAGATTTGAATATAAAATAAAGGTTAAATAAACATAAGGGAATAGTTATTTGAAAGGGGTAACTATGTTAAGTAAAGTTAAAAATTATATAAATATAAGCAAAGAATATAAAAATGAATTAAGAGATATAGGTCATTATCTGGGGTCTGGAAATTATAAATTGTATCCTAATTTTAGGTTTTTTTATAAAGATGATAAGGAAACAAAAGATTATGTAAACAACACTCTGATAAAAAATAATGTTCATTG
>DUNJ01000141.1 GCA_012839395.1 Tepidimicrobium sp. | reverse complement strand
GATCATTTCTCTTTCCAGAAACTTTCACATTGACCGTTGGCTCGCTTGGTTCCAACACTACTAAATTTTGTCTTTCTAGGGTTGCTACATTGGTTAAAGTTACCTCTATGTTTTTAAACTCTTCTGTAATAGATGGATTTTCTTCACTCATAACATAGCTCCACAAAACTATGGCCATTATTAGAGCAAAGATCTTCATCGTCAAGTTATTTTTCTTCTCTTTGCTCATCTTTCCGCCTCCATTTTGTTATAAATAATTGCATCTGATCTTCAGGCTTATACATGTCTATTAAAACCTGCTTTAAAGTCTTTACATCTAGATACCTTGCTAAGCTACCAGTTTCTGCTATGGATATAGCGCCTGTTTCTTCAGAAACTATTATAGCCAAGCTATCGGATTTTTCCGAAATACCCAAAGCAGCTCTATGTCGAGTGCCCAATTCCTTGCTCAATGTCATATTATCCGTTAAGGGAAGGAAACAACCAGCCGCCCTAATGATATCCTCCTTTATTATTACGGCCCCGTCATGAAGAGGTGTATTGGGTATAAATATATTGATAAGCAAATCACTTGAAACCTTTGCATTTATTACCGTACCCGTCTCTATAACCTCGTTAAGCCCAGTTTTTCTTTCCATGACTATAAGAGCTCCAATCTTTTGCCTAGAGAGAGAAGCTACTGCCTCAACTATTTCATCAACTGCCTGGCTTACAGTTTCTCCCCTAATCTCCACAAATGATTTAGTAAAAAAATTACTTCTACCTATATACTCTAATCCCCTTCTAAGCTCAGGTTGAAACACTATTAGGATAGCCAATAACCCCACATTCATGGTTTTCTCCAATATCCAATATACTGTATATAGTTGCAACCATTTGCTCATCTTAATAAATACAAATAATGCCAATAGCCCTTTAATCAGCTGTTCCGCCCTAGTCTCCTTTATTAAAACAAATAGTTTATAAAAAGCCACTGCAACTATTAGTATATCAACAATATCTCTCATCCTTATATTTAAAAAAATTCCTTTAATATATTCCAAGATAGATCACGCCTTTGTTGTTATTGAATTCATATATCATTATATAATAATTTCCCATCTATTTAAACACAATCTATATCAAACATCAATATTCAATTAATAATCATATATAAAACTCTACCATGGTTGTCCAATATTGGTCCATAGATGTCCCATATTTTGAGTTGCATTATTCTTCCCCATCAATATCTATTATCCTATTCTTAGAATCATATATGAATTGGCTCAGTTTCCTTTGATTTATCCACCATATATAGATTACATACGGAATAAATAACGCACTTAAATGTGGTATGTCGGATGCCAATATAAAATTAAAAGTACCATGAAGCAAAATCGGCATATATAGGGACCTCCACAAATTTTTATTGCTCCTCTTCTCTACAGTATCAAATTTAGCTAAAGATATATAATATCCCATAGTAACGCCAAATATGGCATGAGCTGGCACAGAAAATATCCCCCTATATAGACCTACATGGGGATTGTTAGCATATCTATATACTACATATACTATATTTTCCACGGTAGCAAATCCCATAGCTGAAAATACCCCATATACTATTCCATCCAATTTCTCATTGAAGTATTTGGTCCTATAGGGAATTTTTAATACAACCAACCTCTTAAAAAATTCCTCAGTAAATCCAGCTACAATAAATGCAGTATATAACGTCTCCAAGGCTCCCCCAAATATGTTTATACTTAATAAAAATTCTTCGACTATTACCACGGGAATTGCCGCTAACGCGCCAAATATATAGGTTAACATAAGAAGTCTTAAAGGTTCTCTATCGTGTCTGTCGCTTAAATAGATGGCAAATACTATTATTATAGCAGGTGTTATGGCGATAATAAATCGTCTAGTATCCAATTATATCCTCCTCCAATAATATATCGATTATCCTATATTATTGGTTAAAATAGAAAATTTAAACCTCAATACTTGATATGTCATAGATTTCTATAAAAAATAAGGCACCCATAGGCGCCTTATTAGTATTCTATAAATAATTCTTTTTTCGCGTTGCACAGCGGACAATTATCCTCTTCTCCTGTCAATGTAATGAATCCGCATACAGGACATAATAATATGGTCTCCGCCCCTAAATCCTTTCCACTGTCCACAGCCTCTTTTGCCTTCGTAAACAATTCAGCATGCACTTTCTCCGCTTCAATAGCAAACCTCATAGCCGATATAGCTGCCTTTTCGCCCTGCATTTCGGCCACGGCTATATATGCTGGATACATTTGCTCCACCTCAAACATTTCACCATTAATTGCCCCTTGTAAGTTTTCAGATGTGCTCCCCACTCCAAACCCAGCTGCTGAAGTTACAGAAAAATCCCCAGCCTCATCCTTTAAAGCGTTGAAATGTAAAGTTGCATGAACCTCCTCTGCGTCTGAAGTCGCCATAAATAGCCTTTTAACAGTTGGAAAACCGTCCTTCCCTGCCTTATCCCCCCAAATCCTATACCTCATATGTGCTTGACTTTCACCACCAAAAGCTGATCTTAAATTTTCTGCCGTCATTGCATTCATATGTATTCCCCCTTAGTTATTTATAGTGATTGTTGTGTGTATCACATTATATACTTTCTAAACTGATAAGTCTAGAAATAAAATATGATGAACATTTTCAGTTTTTATTCATAGTATGAGAATGAATAAGATGGCAAAATATGATTTCTAAGGAGGCATTTCATATGAATAATAAACCATTGATATTGAGTTCCCTACCAATAGGTAGGAAGGGAATAGTAGTTTCTATAAAGGAAAATAAATATAAAAGAAGATTTTT